>PMKM01000081.1 GCA_003157745.1 Bryobacterales bacterium
CGACATGGTGCGCGAGGAGCGTCTCGACGAGGTCGCCGACCGCGCCGAGATGAACGCCGAAGACCGGCTGCTGGACCTGTTGATGCCGCCCCAGCCGGAGCCGAGCGAAAGCCTCGAGCGCACGCGCGAGAAGCTGCGCGAGCGCCTGCGCGCCGGCAAGCTCGACGAACGCATCGTCGAGATCGACATCAAGGACCGCGCACCCACCCTCGAACTCACCACCAACGCCGGCATCGAGGAGATGGGCATCAACCTCAAGGACATGCTGCCCAATCTGTTCGGGCAGAAGACGCGCCGGCGCAAGATGCGCGTCGCCGAGGCGCTCGATTACCTGGTGCAGGAAGAAGAGCAGAAGCTAATCGACATGGACCAGGTAACGCGCGCCGCCCTCGAGCGCGTCGAATCGAGCGGCATCATCTTCCTCGACGAAATCGACAAGATCGCCGGCCGCGAATCCGGCCACGGCCCCGACGTCAGCCGCGAAGGCGTGCAGCGCGACATCCTCCCCATCGTCGAAGGCACCACCGTCAACACCCGCTACGGTTTCGTCCGCACCGACCATATCCTGTTCATCGCCGCCGGCGCCTTTCACGTCTCGAAGCCGAGCGACTTGATCCCGGAATTGCAGGGCCGCTTCCCGATTCGCGTCGAACTCAAGTCGCTCACGGTCGAAGATTTTATCCGCATTTTGAAAGAGCCGAAGAACGCCCTGGCCAAGCAGTACGTCGCCTTGCTCGAAACCGAGGGCATTAAGCTGATGCTCGGCGACGACGCACTCGAAGAGGTCGCCCGCTTCGCCGCCCAGGTCAATCAGAGCAGCGAGAATATCGGCGCGCGCCGCCTGCACACCATCATGGAAAAGCTGCTCGAGGAAGTTTCCTTCGAGGGGCCGGACCTGAAGAAGAAGACCGTCAAGGTGGACGCTTCGTATGTGCGCAAGCACCTGGCCGATATCGTGAAAGACCAGGACCTCAGCCGGTACATACTGTAGGGCCGTGGCGCCGGACGGCGCGATTGGACCACAACCAGACAGCAAAGTGTTGCGAATATGACACAGGGCAGCATTGCGTGTTCCTTTGTAATCAATTAGATCCGATTCGGGTTTCGGCGTGCTAGTTAAAAGGGTCTATGCGCAAGAAGGTACTCTTTGCGGTTTGAGACGACGGTTCGCCGCCCGGTGGAAGCACAGGGCGTAGGGTTGCACAGCGGGGTCGCGGTGCGGATCCGGGTGACGCCGGCGCCGGCCGGTTCGGGGATCGTCTTCCTGCGCACGGACCTCGAGAATTTCGCGGTCCCAGCCAGTTGGCGGAACGTCGCCCGCGTCAGTTATGCCACCAGCCTGATGCATCACGGCGTTCTCATCTCCACCACCGAACACCTGCTGAGCGTGTTCTACGCGATGGGGATCGACAACGCCCGCGTCGAGATCGACAACCTCGAGGTACCGATTCTGGATGGCAGCGGGCTGCCCTTCGTGCGCCTGATCGAGGAGGCCGGGATCCAGCAGTTCCGCCGCCGCCGCCGCTACCTGCACATCCGGCGGCCGATTTCGGTCGAGGACAAGGGAAAGCGGATCAGCATCCTGCCCGCCGATAGCTTTCGATTGACGTGCGACACGGATTACCCCGCGCCGGTCGGGCGCCAATCGATCGAGATGGAAGTGACGCCGCAGACTTTCGCCTCCGGGTTGGCCTTCGCCCGCACGTTCGGTTGGGAAGCCGACCTGGCGCAGATGCGGGACATGGGGTTGATCCGCGGCGCGTCGCTCGAGAACGCCGTGTGCTTCGCGGACGGCGGCGTGATGAACCCGGAGGGCATGCGCGCGCCGGACGAATGCTGCCGCCACAAGGCGCTCGATCTGATTGGCGACCTGGCGCTGCTCGGCAAGCCGCTGCTCGGCCACGTGATCGCCGAACGCGCCGGCCACGCCATGCACGCCGCGCTGGTCGCGCGCATCATGTCGGATCCAACCGTGTACGAAGTTCTCACCTTCGACCAGTTGGCCTCCCGCGTCACGCACGCGCTCGTGCGGTAGCGCCGTCCGCTCCCAACAGTAACTCGTTCTATTCACTCACCGGTCACTTGCCCACCCGACATACCCGCACCAGCCTCGAATATGATGGCCCACGAGTGTAACTTTTCCGCGCGTGATGCATACTTGTTGCCGGGAACGCGAATGACGGACTTTGAGGCGCTCTATCGAAACTACGCCCGCGACATATACCGCTTCGCGCTCTACCTGTGCGGCAACCCGGCGGAAGCCGATGACATTGCCTCGGAGACCTTCGCTCGCGCCTGGAATGCGAACGGCACTATCCGGGCCGCCACGGCAAAGTCGTATCTGCTCGCCATTGCCCGCAACTGTTATCTCGAAGCGCTGCGCCGCGGCGTGCGCCAGACGCAGTTGGATGAGACCATGGCCGATTCCGCGGCCAGCCCCTACGTGGACGCGGAAAGCCGTATCGAGTTGCGCCGCGTCCTCGGCGTGCTCCAGCAAATGCCGGAAGTGGACCGCACCGTGCTGCTGCTGCGCGTGCAGGAAGAAATGCCGTACCAGGAAATTGCCGACACGGTGGGATTGTCGCTACCCGCCGTGAAAGTCAGGATTCACCGCGCCCGCCTTAAGTTAGCGCAATGGCGCGCCGATCGGGAGATAAGACAATGAAAGTCACTCAAAACGTCGTCATGGACTTGTTGCCCGCCTACTTAGCCGGGGAAGCAAGTACGGATACGAATGACTTAGTCGAAGAGTTTCTGCGGCAGAATCCGGAGATGTCGAGCCTGGTCGATGCCGAGCGCCGCGAGTTCGGCGCCCAGCGGGACTTGCTCGGTCCCGCCGGTGCGCCCGCCGCGGATCACGAATTGCGGACGCTCGCGCGCACCAGATCGTTGATCGAGCGGCAAAAGTGGCAAGTGGCAGTCGCCCTCATGCTGACCGGTTTCCCGTTTGCCTTTGTCTTCGACGGCGGCCGCTTCACTTTCCTGATGCTGCGCGACCAGCCCCTGCTGGCGGGCGAAGCATGGTGCGGAGCCGCCATTTTGTGGGTCTTATACTTCTTTACGCGGCGCAAGCTGCGGGCAACCGGACTGTAGCGAAGGAGAACAGCATGACGGCATCTTCAGTTGCGCAAACTCCGTTGCGGATCGACCGCCTGAGCGCTCGCTTGGGCGAGTTTCACTTGCACGCTATCTCATTCCGCGTCGAACCGGGGCAAGTTACCGCGCTGCTCGGACATAACGGCGCGGGTAAGACGACCACGCTGCGCCTGATCATGGGCATCGTCCGCAAAGACTCGGGCCAAGTCACCCTGGGCGGGCTCGATCATCTGCGGGACGAAAAAGCGTTCAAGCAGCGGGTCGGCCTGGTGCAGGAGGAAAGCTTCTTCTACGCCCGGATGACGGTCGAGGAGTTCTGCGCCTTCGTGTCTCCTTTCTATAGCGGCTGGAACGAGGAACGATCGCGCCAATTGCGTCACTCTCTCGATCTGCCCGGTAACAGGAAACTCGGGCAGCTATCGAAAGGGATGCGGATGAAGGTCGGACTCGTGACGGCTCTTTCGCACGCGCCGAGCGCGCTTCTCCTCGATGAGCCAACGTCCGGCTTGGACCCGCGCGCGCGTGTCGAGATATTGCGGCTACTCAGTCAGTTAGCGCACGAGAATGGCACGGCCGTCCTGTTTTCGACTCATAACCTGCACGAAGTGGAACAGATCGCCGACCGCGTGATCGTGGTCGATCGCGGGCGCGTGCTGGCCGATGAGAGTCTCGCCGCCCTGCGCCGCGGCGCGGGACCGTCGTGGAGCCTCGAGAATTACTACCTGGAGATGGTCCAATGAACGTCACTCGTCTCATCGCGAAAGACATTCGCCTGCAGCGCGCTTTCATCTTCCCCCTGATCCTGCTCGAAATCGCCGGCTATCTTGCGTACGCCCTCCAGATGCCCTCGCACATTCCCGGCGTCGCCTTCGGCCTTCTGCACGGTGTGGCGTTCATCGGCGACTTCCTGATCTGCTACCGCACCATGATTGCCGAAGAGAAGAACCGGGCACTCATGTTTATCAAGACACTCCCTGTCTCGACCGCCGAAATCGTCGTTGCGAAGTTCGCGGCGAACCTGATCCTGGTGAGTCTCAACACGGCTGCAATGCTGACACTCTGGGGCGTCGGTCACCAATTAGGATGGATCGAGGTAAAGCCCGCCCTCACGGCCTATCTCGTGATCGCCGGTCTTACCGTCCATTGGTTCAATAACGCCTTCTTCGTCGCCATCTCGCTTGCGTTCAGTTCGGAAGGCGCCGTATGGGTGCCCTTTCCCTTCCTCTTCGTACTGATGACTGTGATGATCAACTTCAGCCGGATCAAGGTCGCGCTGAACTTACAAGGCACGGTGGAACTTGTCCAGCGTCACAATCTGCTGTCTCTCACCTTGCTGTGGGCAATCATCGCAGCCTTCGCGGCCACCTGCGTCTGGGTCCGCGGACGGAAGAGAGTGTTCGCATAAGTGGACAAGGAAATCGCTCTTCATTCATCCGCGCCCGCTCGCCGCTTCTTAGTCCACTTCCGTTCATAGCGCCACTCGGAGGTTGCGTCGAATCCTATTCCGGCAACGGCTGCCCCTTCGTTTCCGGCGCGAACGGCAACGCGCACAGGCCTACCAGAAACACCGAGCACATAGCTACCCCCGCGTAGCGCATCGCGTCGGGGCCCTGGAAGACGCGGCTGGTGAGCAGGCCCAAAGTCAGCGGCCCACCGGCGGCGACGATGCGGCCGACGTTATAACAGAAACTCGTCCCGGTGCTGCGCAGGCGCGTCGGAAACAGTTCGGGCAGGTAGATCGCGTACCCGCCGAACAGAGCGAGCTGCGCGAAGCCCATGGCGGGGACCATCCAGAACATCTGCGCGATCGAGTTGAGACTCCAAAATGTCCACGCCGTCATGCCGAGCGCGGCCACGAAGCTGACCGCGAAGGCCGTTCGCCGGTTCGTCCGCTGCGTCAGCCACGTGAACGCGTGAACGCCAAAGAAACAGCCCGCATTCTGCAGGAGCGATGTCACGCCCAGCCACATGGTCGTCTTACCCGCCAGCGCGGCGCCAACCATTCCCTGCGCGCGGAAAGTGCGTTCGAGAATCGGGCGGAATAAGTCGTAACTGAAGAAGCCGATGCCCCACAATCCGACCACGCCCGAAAACGCGAGTAACAGGCCGACAATCGAATTGCGCCGCCAGCGCGGATTCCCCAGTAACTCGGCGAACGATCCCATCCGCTTCTTTTCCGCCTTCGCCTTGAGCCATTGCTCCGGCTCGCGCAGTTTTTTGAAAACGATGAGAGCCAGCGGCGCCGGCGCTGCGCCGGCCAGAAATTCCCAACGCCAGGCGTGCGCGATCAGGCCCGCCTGCTGCGCCTGGCCGAGCAGGATCACGGTCAACGCCGCCACCATGTTGCCGACGGCGGAAAACGCCTGCACCATGCCGAGCGCATACGGGCGGGCGCGTTCGGGAACCACCTCGGCCACCAGCGCCACGCCGACCGCGAACTGGCCGCCCACGCCCAGGCCGCACAGGAAGCGGTAGACATTGAAATCCCAGACGCCGGTCGAGAGCAGACTCATGCCGGTGAAGATGGTGTAGGCGAGGATCGTCAACATCATGGTCTTGGCGCGGCCCAGCCGGTCGCCCAGGACGCCGAACACGACGCCGCCCAGGCCCCAGCCAATCATGAACACCATGGTCGAAATGCCCGCCTGCTGCGCCACGGCGCCCGGCGCAGCCGCCCCGCCCATCAGATCGCGCAGCGCCGGCACGCGCGCGAGGTTGAAAAGCTGCTGCGCCATGGTGTCGAACATCCAGCCGACAGCCGCCACCGCGACCACGAACCACTGGTAGCCGTTGAGGTCGCGGTACCAGACATACGCCGCCGGCGCGGTGGCTTTCGGATAATCGGGAATTGCCATGAAGCAGCTATTGTAGTGCGCGGCGGGGGTCGGGAGAGTTCTAGCCGGTGGATGGCCGCCCACGAACCTCGTTGCATCGGGCGCGTCATGGAAACCGCGCCCGCAGGCGAATGTTGGCAGGTCGGGACCTCCCCCCACCTAATCGATCGGAGCGCCTTTCGAGAGGGCGTCGATCATGGCTTCGAGGATCTTGCGGTTCTGCTCGTCGGGAGCTTGCGGCAGCGCCTTTTTGGCGTGTTCCAACGCCTGCTTCGTGTCGCCCGCCGCGGCGTAACCACGGGCCAGCCCGACATGCACCGGCCACGCGTCGCCATTGCGTTCGGCGTTGTACTCGAAGACCTTCATGGCCTCGTCGTTCTTCTTTTCTCGGAGAAGTCGGCGGCCGTACTGGTGGATCTCGCTTGGCGTGGCGGTCGGTGAATGCAAAGCCGACTGCATCACCGGCTTCGCTTCCGCCTCGCGGCCCAGCTTGGTCAAAACCAGCGCCTTCGTGCTGAGCGTCTGGAAATTCGCCTCGCCGACGTACGGCATGTTGATAGCGGCGTCCGCCCACCCCAGCGCCTGGTCGAGGTTCTTGCCCACTTGCACGCAATACCGTATCGCCGCCAGATAGCCTGGGTAGCTGAACCCGGGCACCGTGGTCAGTTCCTTCCGCAGGTGCCCGATGTAGACCTCGGCCATGTCCGGAACCTTGATGGTCCACGGCAGGGCCAGGTCTTCCCACTGCATCTCGACGGTGGTCTCCTCCGGGCGGCGCGCGGTGAAGTCATAGGTCAGCCACTCGCGGTAACCGCTCTTGTGCGGCTTGGCGGTGACGCGCAGCGCATCGTGGCTGGCGTCGTAAAAGAAACTGCCCCAGGCCTCCGAATCCTTGGAGAAGATCAGCGTCCATGTCTCTTCCCCGGGGATCATGTGCAATCCGTAGCGGCCCTTGGGCAAGGGCTGCCCCTCAATGGTCACGTCGTCGGAAACCTCGAATACGGTGTTCTCGTTGGCCCCGGCCCGCCAGGGGTCCGGCTTCCCATTGCCGAACGCGTCGATCGACAGTCCGTACGGCACCAGTTTGCCCCATATCTGGCCCCGGCGCTCCCTGGTGCCATCGGGCCCATGCACGGCGGGGCTCGAGTATTCAATCGTGACCCGAACCGGGCCGATGAATTGGGTCACCGAGGCTTTCTGGTTGTTACCATCGGGCGGCAGCGTCAATCCGGGGTATTGCGCGAACAGAGCTCCAGCCAGAACGAAGGGCAGCATTACGCGAGAGAGTAGTGGCATGGATTGTTGTACGCAGCGGACGCGAAAAGGTAACGGCGCGCGCATCCCGTATGTGCGTTTTAGTACGGGCTACTGGTTCGATAGCAGCAGTTTGCTGCCGCTCGCGACCACCACGTGCAATGCCGGCGCGCCTACCAGTTGCTCCAGGCGCGGACGATGGGATTCCTTGGCGACCAGGTAACAGCGCCCCGGTTGCAGCCAGAGGTCCCGCCAGCCGGCGTCGTCGAGGAAGACGTTGGGCGCGCCCGGCGTATAGGAGCCGTACTCCAGGTTCTCGCGCCGCCCGTTCCACAGCAGCGCCTCGCGGCCGGTGTAAAAGAGGACGGAGGAGAACGGATAGTCGTGACCCTCGACCACCAGCTTGCCGGCGGGCGCGCGTAAGAGCGCTTCGGCCAGCGGGCGCGAAGACATGTACGGATCGAACGCCACCATGGCCAGGCGCGCGGCGTGAAAGAACACGATCATCATCAACGCTGCGGCGAGGAACGCGGCCGTGTCCTTGCCGATACGCCGCACGCGGCCAAGCGCGGGAGCGAGGAACGCGCCGACCAGAAACGCCGCGCCTGCCAGCACCAGCGGTAGCCGCAGATAGGCCAGCGAGGAAAGCGTAAGGTCCTCCATGTGGCCGAGCGAGAGTTTGTAGGCGCCGGGGTTCTGCGTGAGCGCGACTGAGATATCGCCCGGCGCAGGCGTGTTGCGCACGATCCAGGCGAGCACCAGAGCGACCGTGCCCGCCACGCCCGCAATCACCTGCAGCACGCGCGTGCCACGTTTGATCCACACCCCGCCATCGGCCATCGCCGCGCCTAGCAGCAGCGCGACAGCCGGATAGCACGGCATCGAATAATACTCCTGCGTGGTTGAAAAACTGAAGAACACCATCACGAAGCCGATCCAGCACAGCGCCAGCAGCCGCACGCGCCCGGCGCGGTCCACCGGACGAAAGCGCAGCTTCGCCACCGCCGGAAGATAGACGCTCCAAGGGAACAGCCACAGCAGATGGAACCCCCAAAAGAGGCCGAGCGGCACGGTGTCGTAATCGCGCGGATAACGCAGATTCAGGAAACGCAGCACCTGCTCGTTCATAAAGTAGAACCACAGGAAGCCGTGATACTGGCCGGGCAGGCTGCGCATGGTGAAATCGAAATACGGCGGATTGCGCAGGGCCGCCAGCACGTGCCACGGCGTAGCGATGAGAAGCGCAATCGCGGCGCCGGAGAACGGGTGCAGCCTCCGCCATACGGCGCGCGAAAACAATTGCCTGGTGACGCCCAAATAGACGATCGCCGCAGCGACCGGAAACAGCACGCCCACCGTGCTCTTGAGCAGCATACCCACGCCCAGGCTGGCGGCCAGCGCCGCGGCCCACAGGCGCGGATGCGGCTCCTCTTCGTCGAGCGCGCGCAGAAACGCCCACATGGCGAGCGCGACGGCCGCCGTCAGCATCACGTCCGGAATTAGAATGCGGGTGAACAGGAACAGGCCCACCGCCGTCGCCAGCACCACGCCCGCCAGCGTCCCCGCGCGCCGCCCAAACGCCCAACCGCCGAAGGCGGCCGTGATCCAGCAAAGCAGCACCGTCGAGAGCGCCACCGGAATCCGCGCCACCCAATCGTAGGTCCCGAACAGCTTGAAGCAGCCGCCGATCGTCCAATAAATCAGCGGCGATTTTTCGAGGTACGGAATTCCGTCCAGCCGCGCCGTCACCCAGTCGCCCGACTGCAGCATGTTGCGCGCAATCTGCCCCTGGATCGCGTCCACGTCGTCCATCAGCGAGGGCGGCGAAATCATGGTGCCAACGAACACCGCCGCGGCAGCCAGCAGAACGATCGGGTAAAGGGAGGCGCGGCTAGCACGCGCTGGCGAGCCGGAGCCCGCGATGGGCGTGGTCTTTTCCGAGGAAACCATGGAGTAAACCTAGATGGTAACCAATGTTTGTCACGCGCGCGTGTATGCTTTCACAACCCGGACGTGTCGGCACAACCCAATTCAGTAGCTTTGTTAGCGATAACGTGGGCGCACATTCTGGCAGCCTGCGTGCTCAGTGAAAGAACATGCTACGGACAGCACTTCTCGTAATGATGCTTGCGGGCGCCGCGGCCTTGCAGGCGGCGACAGGCAGCGTGCTCGGCGTGGACTTTGGCGAACCGCTGCCGCCTTCCAACGCGGCGCAAATCGCCACGGACAGGGCGGGTAGTGAATGGGAAAGCCGCGCGGTTACTTTGCCGCGCCGGCTGTCGCCATCTCTTCCTTCGGCTGTCGCCGGTTCACGGGCTGGCGCCAGTTGACGCGCGGCAGGAAGAGCGATTGGTCGATGCGATCTCGGTAGCGGACGGCGATGTTCATCAGCGAATCCAGCAGCGATTCGCTCAGCAGGTGCGGCTGCAAACCCAGATCGGCCAGCTTCGCGTGCTTGGCGTTGTAGTAATGCTGCTCGGCTTCGACGCGCGGATCGGGCAGGTGCTGGACCGCGACCTCGATCCCGAGTTTGCGGCCGGCCGCCTGCACCAGGTGCGCCAGGTCCAGCACCGAAAACTGCTCGGTGAATTGGTTATATACGCGGCATTCGCCCTTGGCCGCCGGGTTCAGGCAAGCCAGTTCGACGCAGCGGACCGTGTCGCGAATGTCCAGGTAGCCGCGCGTCTGCCCGCCCTTGCCGTACACGGTGAGCGGGAAGCCGACGGCCGCCTGCACGCAGAAACGGTTGAGCACGGTGCCGAAGATTTCGTCGTAATCGAAGCGGTTGACGAACGCTTCGTCACGCGCCGTTTCGTCGGTGACTGTGCCGTAAACCACGCCCTGGTTCAGGTCCGTGGCGCGCAATCCCCAGATGCGGCAGGCGAACGAAATATTGTGGCTATCGTGCACCTTCGTCAGGTGATAGAACGAGCCCGGCTGCTTGGGGAAAGGCAGCGTGTCCTTGCGGCCATTGTGCTCGATCTCGATATAGCCCTCTTCGATATCGATATTCGGCGTGCCGTATTCGCCCATCGTGCCCAGCTTCACCAGGTGGCATTCGGGCTGAAATTCCTTGATCGCGAACAGCACATTCAGCGTGCCCAGCACGTTGTTGGACTGCGTGAAGACGGCGTGCTCGCGGTCGATCATCGAGTACGGCGCCGAGCGTTGTTCGGCGAAGTGAACCAGCGCTTCGGGACGGAATTCGCGGAACATCGAGGACAGAAACCCGTAATCCGTCACGTCGCCTTCGAACACTTCGATCGGATTGGCGGCGCTCCGGTTCCACACCGCAACGCGCTCGGCCAGGGTCCGGATGGGAGTGAGCGTTTCCACTCCCAGGTCCCGATCCCACTGCCTGCGAATCAGATTATCGACGATCGCCACCGTTTGGCCCCGCCCGGATAGGTACAGCGCGGTCGCCCATCCACAGTAGCCGTCACCACCTAAAACCACGATCTTCATTGGGTTGCTATTAGTCCTTCCATTTGGGGGCTCGATCTCATTGATGAGGTGCCCGCGGCGAAGAAGAGGTTACTCATCGCGCAAATATTGCACGCACAAATCGCCGTAATAGCCATGATAGTCCCGGCCCCACGGCGAACAGGGGATAGCAGATTTAGCAATCCCTATTTTAGCAGTTGTGACGAAATTGCACACGTGCACCACTGTCGCGACACGAATGCCGATGCCGCGCAGCGCGCGTTGGATGCGGATCAAGCTCCGCAGGAGCGCAAGAAAGTAGCCCAGCGCGGAATCGCTGGGAGAATGGTCGACCGCGCCAGCCCCGGCACCGGGCGTAAGAGCTTCCTGCCCCGCGCACTCCGGCGCGACTATCGCCCCAGCCGTGCCAGCACTGCGCGCGGAGCTTCGGCGGAAGCCACGTCGGCGGCGGTTCGCGTCTTGCGCTCCACCAGC
This sequence comes from Bryobacterales bacterium, assembly GCA_003157745.1. Classification (GTDB taxonomy): domain Bacteria; phylum Acidobacteriota; class Terriglobia; order Bryobacterales; family Bryobacteraceae; genus Bog-375. The sequence continues at coordinate 11,103 of PMKM01000081.1, forward strand.
TCCACCAGGCCCTGCGCGAGCTTCTTGCCAACCACCACGCGGAAAGGCACGCCGATCAGGTCAGCGTCCTTGAACTTGACCCCCGGCCGCTCGTCGCGGTCGTCGAGCAGCGCATCGATGCCCAGGCCCAGGCACTCCTCATAGATGGCGCGCGCCGTGTCCATTTGCGCCGCGTCGGCGTTGTTGGCGGGCGTCACCACCACTTCGAACGGCGCGATCGACGGCGGCAGTATCATGCCGTCTTTATCGTGATGGAGTTCGATGACGCCGCTCAGTATGCGGCCGATGCCGATTCCGTAGGAGCCCATGATCGGCGTCACTTCCTTGCCCTCGGCGTTCAGCACCCGCAACCCCATCGGTTCCGAATACTTGTACCCAAGCTTGAAAATGTGGGCGATCTCGACGCACTTAATAACTTCGAGCTTCGCGCCGCAGCGCGTGCAGGCGTCGCCCGCCACCACCTGCCGCACGTCGTGCAGCTCGGCTTGAAAATCCTCGCCTAGCGTCACGTGCCGCAAATGGGCATCGTTCTTATTGGCGCCGGCGATCATATTGCGGCGCCCAACCAGTGCGCGGTCGGCGAAAATCGGCACGTCCTTCACTGCCACCGGCCCCAGCGAACCGGCATCCGCGCCGAACCACTGGCGGATTTCGTCGGGACGCGCCGGCCGGAATTCGGGATCGTTGAGAATCGCGCCCGCCTTGGTTTCGCTCAATTGGTGATCGCCGCGCACCAGAATCAGCGCCGGCTTCCCATCGGCCACCACCACCAGACTCTTCATTTGCGACGTCTCCGGCAGACCCGTGAACGCCGCCAATTCGGCGATGGTCTTCTGGCCCGGCGTCGGAAATTCTTCCGGTGTCAAATCGCCCGCCGGATCGTCTGCGGCCGGCGCGGCCGGAATCGAGATCGCTTTTTCCAGGTTGGCCGAATAGCCGCAGCCGGGGCAGCGCGCGACGAAATCCTCGCCCGCGTCGGAGGCCACCATGAATTCGTGCGACTGGCTCCCGCCCATCGCTCCCGAGTGCGCGTCGACCGCCGTGTACTCCAGCCCGCAGCGGTCGAAGATCCGGCAGTAAGTCTTATAATGTTTGTCGTAAACCGCGTCCAGCCCCGCCTGGTCCATGTCGAAGCTATAGGAGTCCTTCATCATGAACTCGCGCACGCGCAGCAGCCCGGACTTCGGCCGCGGCTCGTCGCGAAACTTGGTTTGTAATTGGTACCATACCTGCGGAAGCTGCTTGTAACTGCGCAGCTCGCCGCGCGCCGTGACCGTGATGACTTCTTCGTGCGTCATGGCCAGGCACATGTCGCGGCCAAAGCGGTCCTTGAAGCGGAACAGGTTGTCGCCCATCACGTCCCAGCGGCCGGATTCCTGCCACACTTCGGCCGGGTTCAGCGCGGGGCAGGAAATCTCCTGCGCGCCCATCGCGTCCATTTCCTGGCGCACGATCGTCTGTATCTTCTTCAGCGACCGCTGCGCCAGATACAGAAACGTATAAATGCCGGCGGATAGCTGGCGGATGTATCCGGCACGCAACAGTAATTGGTGGCTGGCGACTTCGGCTTCGGCGGGCACTTCGCGCAGCGTGGGGATGAACAGCTTGCTCCAGAGCATAGTTTGAGAGGGGTAAACCTTGATCTTAGCATGGTAAAATTAGGTTCTTTCCCGAAGCAGCTTCTCGAACGCCGCCCTTCACGCCGGAATTGTCTCTCGATACCGGACGGCCGCGAGAAGAACGGTTTCGAACCGGGGGGTTCCTAGATATATGACGCCATCACAACGAATGAAGCGGCCACTGGCCGAGGTGGATCCGGAAGTGTACGGGGCAATCGAAGAGGAAGTGGCGCGCCAGGACGCGCAGATCGAGCTGATCGCGAGCGAGAACTTCGTTTCCGAGGCCGTGCTCGAAGCCACCGCCAGCGTGTTCACCAATAAGTACGCCGAAGGCTATCCGGGCAAGCGCTACTACGGCGGATGCGAGTTTGCCGACGTGGTCGAAAACCTGGCCCGCGATCGCGCCAAAAGATTGTTCGGCGCCGAGCACGCCAACGTCCAGCCGCACTCCGGCTCGCAGGCGAATCAGGCGGCGTACACCGCCGTGGTGGCGCCCGGCGACACGATCATGGGTTTGAACCTGTCCCATGGCGGACACCTCTCGCACGGCCACCCGCTCAATTTTTCCGGCAAGACCTATAAGGTAGTGCCCTACAACGTCAGCCCCGTCGACGAGCGCATCGACTACGACGAGGTCGAACGCCTCGCGCGCGACAACAAGCCGAAGATGATCATCGCCGGCGCCAGCGCCTATCCGCGCATCATCGACTTCGCGCGCTTCCGCCAGATCGCCGACCAGGTGGGCGCGATCTTCCTCGTCGATATGGCGCACATCGCCGGCCTCGTCGCCGCCGGCCTTCACCCGAACCCCTGCCAATGGGCCGACATCGTGACTTCCACCACCCATAAGACCCTGCGCGGGCCGCGCGCCGGCATGATCTTGTGCAAAGAGAAGTTCGCCGCCGCCATCGATAAGGTGGTCTTCCCCGGCGTGCAGGGCGGCCCGCTCGT
>PMKM01000071.1:0-16388 GCA_003157745.1 Bryobacterales bacterium
GAACAGCGCCGGAACCTGCGCCGCAATCTTCGTCATGTCGCCGGTGATCTTGCTCATCCCGGCCGTATCGCCGTTGCCGGTCGAAACGATCGTGATCTTGTCCACGTTCGCGAGAGGCGCCGCCAGCGCTTTCACCACCTCCGGCAAGCCCGTAATCAGCTTGTCGATGATGGCCGCCTGGTTGAACTCCTGGTACGCCTCGGCGCGCAGGTTCATCGCCTTGGCTTCCGCTTCGCCCTTCTTGAAGATGATCTCCGCTTCCGCTTCGCCCTGCGCGCGGATGGCCGATGCATGGCCCTCGGCTTCCGTAGTCAGCCGCTGCTTCTCGGCCTGCGCCAGCGTTTCGATGCGCTGCCGCTCGGCCTCCGCCGGCTTCAATACGGTGGCCGTCAACTCGCGCTCGCGGCGCAGGATCTCGGCGTCCTGTACCTTCACTTCGTGCTCTTTTTCGATCTGGTGAATGGTGACTTCCTCGGCCCGCACCTGCTGCTGCATGATGTTGGTCTGGATCTCGTACGCCTTGTCCGCCTGCGCCTGTTGCTTCTTGACGGCTTCCAGGTATACGGCCTTCTTGGTCTCGAGATCCCGCTGCGCCTCGGCCTGCTTGGTCTGCGACAGCGTCTCCGCCAGCACCCGCTCCTGGTCGGCCTGCGCCTTCGCGATCGAGGCTTCGCGCGAGGCGATGGCGCGCCGGATCGCCGTGTCGCGCTCGGCTTCGGCGGTCGCCACGTCGGCGTCGCGCTTGATCCGCGCCACGTCCGGCCGGCCCATGTTCGTGATGTACTCGTTCTTGTCGCGGACTTCCTTAATCGTGAACGAAATTACTTCCAGGCCCATCTTGGTCAAATCGTCGGCGCAGGTCGAGCGCATCCGGTCGCCCACCATCTCCGGCTGCTTCACGATCTCTTCCACCGTCAACTGCCCGATGATGCCGCGCAGGTGGCCTTCCATCACCAGCCGGATCAATCCGTCGCGCTCGTTCGGCTCCTTAGTCAGGAACTGCTCCGCCGCCGTGAGAATCGATTCCGGGTCCGACTTCACCTTGATCTGCGCCACCGCTTCCACCATCACCGCCACGCCCTGCTTCGTGTACAGGTCCTGCTTCGGCGCCACGTCGAACGACATCAACTCGAGCGATAGCGACCGTGCGGTCTCGACCATCGGAAAGATGAACGCGCCGCCGCGATTCACCACCCGCGTCCCGCCCAGGCCGTACACGATGATCGCTTCGTGCGGACCGGCCTTGCGGAACAGCTTGGCGAACGTCATCAGGATGAACAGCAGGACCAGGACGCCCAGCAGCACGAAGATCACAATCGGGTTTTGGAAAATCTGTTCCATTTAACTCTTCAACTCCGTTTCTCCGGCGAGGTCTTCCCAACGCCGGACATAAGCGATGCCCTTCTCGTAGCGCGTGACGGCCACCTCCGCGCCCTTGGGGATGGCTGCGCCATCCTCGCTGCGTGCGCCAACCACGTGGCGCGCGCCCTCCTGCCTATAAACCAGTTCGCCCGTGCCGCCGTCCCGGATGGGAATGCTCAGCTTGCCGAGCACGCCCACCATTTCGTAATCCGCCGGATCGAGCGGCGATTCGTGTGCCATCAACACCTTGGCCAGGAACCACAGCACCACCAAAGCCGCGCCCAGCCCGCAGAACGTCGCGATCGCGAACGCCAGGAAATACCAGACGTGGTAGTAATGGTCGAGCAGGTACCCCGCGCCACCGAACCACGCCAGAAACGCCGCCACCGTCCCGAAATTGAACCACGGAACCTGGCTCTGACCGCCCGACCCGTGCCCGTGCGGGAGGTGCAACCCGTGGTGCAGATGCGGGATGTGCAGGTGCCCCGTTCCCGCCAGGAACGCGAGCAGGCTCAATAGGAAACCCACCAGAAAACACGTCAGGTAGAAATCCGACCAACTCACTTACTGCCTCCTCGTCTTCCGCGACGCCGGCGTCTTCAGCACTTCCATCAACCGCTCCGCCAGTCCCGGATTCTCCAGAATCTCACCCAGCAGGATCAGGCACATCCGCGAATCGTCGTGGCGCGCCACCGTGACCAGCGCCTGCTGCAACTCCGGATCGCGTCGGAACCGCTCCGCCCCGCTCACCAGCCACAAATCCAGCTTGTCCTCGAGCGCCCCCACGTCCGATATCAGCTCGTTCTCGAATCCCTCCGGATCGTCCACCAGGTACCCCGGATGCACTTTGAAAAACTTCGCCAGCAACATCCGCGTCGAATTCGTCAAATGCGGCCGCGCCCCACTCTCGATCTGCGACAGGTAACTCTGGCTGATCGATTTTCCTAGCTCCTTCTCAATCAGCCGCGCCATTTCCAGTTGCGACAATTCGCGGTCCAGCCCGCGCAGCGCGCCTTCCACCTCGCGCAGGTACCGGAGTTTTTCACCTAGTTTCATATTGCAATCAGTAATTATACTATTGCAATATGCAATTGTCTGTCAAGCGGAGAATTCCCCGCGTTTTCAATCGGATAGCAGAGTCCTTTTTGGTGGGGCATGCTTTAGCTTGCCCGTCCTCCGCCAAACCCCCGCACCCGTAACTCACTTCCCTCGCCCAAAGCCGCGACCGCTCGCCCGGAGCCGCGCCCGAAGGAAGCGGTTGCCGGAATCGTCTCGAATCCCCGCGTACCCACCTTGCCCGCCAACCCATCAAAATGAAACACTGAAGATTGCCAAACAACGATCCGATGCCCAACGCAACGACAACTCCCGCCCCCCGTAGCGCACGCACTCATGCGTGCCGCGTCGAGACTCTTCTCGACGCCTCTTCTTCCCAGGCCACCGGGCGTCGGCATGAGTGCCGANNAGTGCCGACGCGGCACGCAGGAGTGCGTGCGCTACGGAAGCTGGCTACGCAATCTGGCAATCCTGTTTTTAGCCGCGACCGCCGCGCTGGCGCAATCCGACCGCAGCACGCTCACTGGCGTGGTGACGGACCAATCAGGCGCGGTGATTCCGGGCGCCTCCGTGGAAGCCGTCAATCAGGCCACCGGGCTTACGTACCCCGCAACGACCAACGGACTTGGCATCTACGCTCTGTCTCAATTGCCAGTGGGACAGTACAGGGTCGCCGTTTCGGCCGTGGGCTTTGCGCCAAGCGCCACGTCGGTTCAGGTCCATCTTGCCGAAACGTCGCGGCTGAACTTCACGATGAAGGTCGCCACGCACACACAAGAGACGATTGTTATAGACGGAGACGACGGATTGAGGCTCCTCAACGATGTCACCTCCGACAATTCGACCGCGATTATCGAAAAGCTCGTCGCCGATCTTCCTCTCGCCGTTTCCGGCAACATGCGCAGTCCGGAAAGCTTCATCTTCCTCACGCCTGGCGTTACTGGCACGATAACCGGCGCTGGCGGTGCGGCCGGCAACACCCAAATCGATGGCTCGCAATCCCGCGCTAAGGAAGTACTCGTCGATGGCGTCGGCTCCACAAGTCCCGAAAGCGGCGGCACGCTCTTCACCTATCCGTCGGTCGAAGCCATCTCCGAGTTCCGCCTCGTCAACAGCGATTTCAGCGCCGAGTATGGCCGTACTGGCGGCGGCTTTGAAGTGTTCTCGACCAAGTCCGGCACCAACAAGTTTCATGGCGCGCTCTTCGATTACCTGCGCAACAACATCTTCGATGCCCGCGGCTTCTTCGCAACCGCCGCGCCCGTCAATCGCCAAAATGAATTCGGTGGCGCGCTCGGCGCCCCGCTCGTGATCCCGCGCGCATATAACGGTCACAACCGCACCTTCTTCTATTTCGTCTACAGCGGATTTCGCTACGACCAATCGTCGTCGAACTCGCTCGTCAGCATTCCGCCCGATGCCTTTCGCGGCGGCAATTTCTCCTCGCTCGTCGGCAGCACTGGCAAGCCCATCCTGATCTACGATCCTTCGACGAACACGCTCTCCTCGAGTGGCGCGTACACGCGCACGCCCTTTCCCGGCAACCAGATTCCGCAGAGCGACTTCAGTTCGGTTTCCTCCAAGATCGTCGCCCAGTTGCCGCAGCCCGCCAACGCCGCCAATCTGAATAATTTCCACGCGCTCAACTCGAACAGCTTTAGCCGCGACCAGGTGGATCTCAAAATCGATCACTCCTTCTCCGACACGAACCGCCTCAGCGGCTTTCTCTACATCGGCCGCCAATCGCAGATCAGCGCAGACACTTTGCCCGATCCCTTCACCAACGGCCTCAACAACGATTACAATTCGCGCTGGGCGCGCCTGAGCGACGATTGGGTCTTTTCCCCGGTCCTGCTCAACCACGCCGCGTTCGGCTTCACGCGCGAGGCGCAATTGTGGAACTCGCTCGCCGCCAATCAGAACTGGCCGACAAAGATTGGCCTCACCGGTGTCCAAACCGGCGCTGGCAACGCGTTCCCGTATGTCACCTTCACCGACGGCTATGCGACCTGGGGCTCGACCAACGGCACCAAGACCGTTGGCCAGCAGATCAACAACGTGTTTCAGTTCGACGACGCCGTCAGTTGGGTGAGCGGCCAGCATAGCTTCAAGTTCGGCGCCGATGCGCGTTGGCTCCAAACCAACGGCGCGGATTACTTCGGCTCGCAAGGCAACTTCGCCTTCAGCACGCTCGAAACCGGCCAACCCGGCGTTTCCTCCACCGGCAGCGCGTTCGCCAGTTTCCTGCTTGGTGACGTTCACCAGGGCCAGCTCAATCAACTCACCCTCGTTCCCGGCATTCGGTATCGCTACGCCGCCGCTTTCGCGCAGGACGATTGGAAGATCAGCCGCAACCTCACGCTGAACCTCGGCCTGCGCTACGAAATCTACTTCCCGCGCGCCGAGGCGCACGATAATCTCGCCAGCTTCGATCCAACTCTTGCCAATCCCTCCGCCGGCAACCTGCCCGGCGCAATCGAATTCCTCGGGAACGGTGCCGGCCGCAGCGGCCTCTCCAGTTTCGCGAGCATTGATTACAGGAACCTCGGCCCGCGCGTCGGTTTCGCCTACGCCGCAACGCCGAAGACCACCGTCCATGGTGGCTATGGCATTTACTATGGCCCCGGCAACGCCGACGCCGGTCTCCGTCAATCGCAGAATTTCGGCTACGGCTTCAACGCGTCGCCGGTCTTCGCCAGCACCAACAACGGCGTCACGCCGGCCTTCGATTGGGATAGCGGCTTTCCGCAGAATTACGTGCGCCCGCCCAGTCTCACGCCCACCGTCGCCAACGGCTCCGCCGTCACCATGATCGGCGCCGCCGATGGCCGCCCGCCGTACTTTCAGAATTGGAGCGTGGGCGTGCAGCGCGAAATCGCCCCCAACATGCTTGTCGAAGCCGATTACGTTGGTGTGAAAGGCACCCGCCTGGGCACCGCGCTCATTCAGTGGAACGAACTCAACCCTAGCTATCTGAGCTTGGGCAGCCTGCTCAGCGCCCCAGTGACGTCGGCAGCGGCGCAGGCCGCTGGCATTCGGGTTCCTTATCCCGGCTTCACCGGCTCGGTCGCGCAGGCGCTGCGCCCGTTCCCGCAGTATCTGAACATCACCAATCTCAGTAATCCAAACGGCGATTCCACTTACCACGCGCTGCACGCGAAACTCGAACGCCGCGTCTCGATCGGCCTCACCGGCGTGGTCGCCTACGCGTGGTCGAAGACTCTCACCGATGCCGATAACGCCGCTGGCGGCGGTCCCGCCGGCCAGACCTATTACAATCGCAGTCTCGAAAAAGCCGTCAGCGATACCGACGTTCCGCAATCGCTCGCCATCAGCTTACTCTACGATCTGCCCTTCGGTCCGGGCAAGCGCTTCTTCGCGCACGGCGCGCTCGCAAAAGCCATGGCCGGATGGACGCTCACCAATATCGATCAATACTCGGCCGGCCTGCCCATCGTGCTCACCGCCACCAACACGCTGCCGCTGTTCAACTCCGCGCTGCGCCCCAACGTGGTTTCTGGCGTTTCGCTCGAAACGAATTACAGCCACTTCGATCCGGCCGCGGATCGCTACATCAATCCCGCCGCCTTCGCCGTCCCCGCGTCCTACACCTTCGGCAGCGCCGCGCGCTCCTACGATAGCTTGCGCGCGCCCTGGAATCTGAATGAGAGCATCGGCGCCGTCAAGCGCATGCCGCTTCACGAGGGCGTGACGCTGACCTTCCGCGCCGAGTTCTTCAACGTCTTCAATCGCGTCGTCTACGGCGCGCCCGCCGCCAACATCAGCGCCGCCAACTTCGGCGTCGTCAGCAGCCAATCCAACGCCCCGCGCCAAGGCCAGATGGCGCTACGCCTGGAGTTTTAGGTGGGGCAGGTTTCAACCTGCCAACAGCGACATGCCAACTGCCGCGCCTGCCCGCCGCGCCGCCGCCGCTATACGCTGGGCGCGTGGAATGGCTACGATACCAGCACCACGTCGAGCGTTCGCGGCCCGTGCACGCCCTTGACGCGCGTCATCTCGATATCGGACGTGGCCGAAGGGCCGGAGATCGTGGTGAGCGGCGTCGAGCGAAATTCCTCCACGCGGCGGATCGCTTCCGGCAACGTCTCCGCCACCTGCTGCGCCCGCACCACGCAGAGATGGTAATCGGGCACCAGCGTGACGGCGCGGCGCGGCTGCCCGGGGCCATGGCGCAGAATGATGGTGCCCGTGAAGGCCACCGCCAGTTCGCAGCCGGTCAGCACGCCATTGCTCGCATCGAGCGCGGTATAGCTGAGTCCGTCGTCCTCGACGAATTCGAAATTCTCCGGTAGCCAGCTCGCCGGCACGCCGTGCGCAACCACGATGCCGGTGCGGCGCCGCGCGCTGAGCGCCTGCGCCACGGCGTCGGCAATCTGTGCCGTCGTGCACCGGTAAACGCTGGTGCCGTAATCGTACAGCCGCGCGGCGAACAGCTCCATCTTCGCTTCCGCCGCCATGGCGCCTTCGCGCCGGTACTCGCGCGGAATCGCGGCGTACTCCGCGGCGCGATTGCCGACGCTGTCCACGGCCTTGCGAATTCGTTCCAGGATTTCCTGCTTCGAATCGAGCGGGGCCGCGCTCATTTCTTCTCCTTGTTCTGGCGCGCCGCCCACCACTGGCGGAAGGATTCGGCCGGCACCGCGGCCAGGTCGCGGAATTGCGTCCAGTTCGCCAGCATCCCCGGCAGCCGCTCAATCGAGCCGGAATGAACGTACGGCTTCTGCGCGATGCGCACCAGTTTCTGCGCCGATTCCAGGCGCCCGCCGTTCTTGAACGCGCGCGCCGCGAACCTCATCGCCAGCCGCTCCGCCAGTGGCGCGCCGCCGCTCTTCACCACCTTGTTGCGCAGGTGCAGCAGAATTTCCGGAATGTCGATCTTTACCGGACAGACTTCGTAGCAGGCGCCGCACAGCGTCGAGGCGAAAGGCAGCGATTGCGAGTGCTTCATCGACTGCAACTGCGGCGTCAGAATGGCGCCGATCGGTCCGGCGTAAATCGAGCCGTAGGCGTGACCGCCCGTCTGCCGGTAGACCGGACAAATGTTGAGGCAGGCGCCGCAGCGGATGCACGCCAGCGTGGGCCGCGTTTCCGGCTCCGTCAACACCCCCGTGCGCCCGTTATCGAGCAGCACCACGTGGAATTCCTGCGGGCCGTCGCCGGCCGTGACGCCGCTCCAGATCGAATTGTACGGGTTCATCCGCTCGCCGGTGGCCGAGCGCCCCAGCAGTTGCAGAAACACCTCGAGATCGCCGAACGTCGGAATGATTTTTTCGATCCCCACCAGGCTGACGAGAACCTTGGGCAGGCTGAGGCACATCCGCCCGTTGCCTTCCGATTCGACCACGCACAGCGAGCCCGATTCGGCGATAGCGAAATTCGCCCCGCTCAACCCCACCGGCACGCGCAGGAACCGCTCGCGCAGGTAGCGGCGCGCCGCGCCGGCCAGGTCCTCGGCGCGTTCGCCCAATTCGGGAAGCTGCATCTTCTCCATGAAGAGGCGGCGGATCTCGGCCTTGTTGCGATGCAGCGCGGGCACCACGATGTGCGACGGTTTATCGGCGCCGAGCTGGATGATGAGATCGGCCAGATCGGTTTCGATGGGCGTGATGCCGGCCGCTTCGAGCGCCGGGTTGAGCCCGGTCTCGTCCGAAGTCATGGTCTTGACCTTGATCACCTCGGTCCCGCCATGAGAGCGGATGATATCGACGATCGCGGTGTTGGCCTCGTCCGCGTCGCGCGCCCAGTGTACCTTTCCGCCAGCGGCCTTGCAGGCGGTTTCGAACTGCTCCAGGTACGTGTCCAGGTGGCGCAACACGTGGTCCTTGATGGCGCGCGCGGAATCGCGCAGTTGCTGCCAATCCGCCGTTTCGCCCACGGCGTGTGCACGCCGCGCGCGAATCACGTCGGTGGCGTGGCGCACGTTGTGGCGCAACTGGGCGTTGCCCAGCATCCCGCGCGCGGCCTGCGCGAAGGTGGGCGCTTCCGCCGCCTTCCCGACCCTGACGCTCATGCGGGCTCTCCCGACGTGGACGCCAGAATCTCCGCCAGGTGCAGGCAGCGCACACCGGCGCGTTGCCGGCTGAGCGCGCCGCCAATGTGCATCAAACAGGAATTGTCCACCGCCGTGCAGACTTCCGCCTGCGTGTCCAGAATGGCGCGCACTTTGTCGCTGAGCAGTGCGGCCGATACGTCGGCGTTCTTGATCGAGAACGTTCCGCCGAATCCGCAGCACTGGTCCGCCTGCGGCAGTTCCACGTAGCTCAGGCCCCGCACGGCGCGGAGCAGTTGCAGCGGGCGTTCGCCGATCTTCGTGCCGCGCAGCGAGTGACAAGTGGAATGCAACGTCACCGTGTGCGGAAAGGTCGCGCCGGTATCGACCGAGCGCAGCTTATCGACAAGCAGTTCGCAGAACTCGTACACCCGCGGCAGCATCGCGGTCACGTCGCGGCCCACCGCGGCGTCCGGCATGGCCGCCGCCATCTTGGGGAAGTGTTCCCGCATCATCGCCACGCAGGAGGCCGAGGGCACACAGACGATTTCGGCGTCGCGAAACACCTTGAGAAAATGCATCATCATGTGCCGGGCGTCGTTCTGGTAGCCGGTGTTATAGTGCATCTGTCCGCAGCAGGTCTGCGCCTGAGGAAAGTCGACGGTGTGACCCAGCCGCTCCAGCACCGCGACCACTGCCTTTCCGGTGGCCGGAAAAAGAGTGTCGTTATAACACGTGATAAATAGCGTTACGTTCACGGGGACGCCCTTGTACGTGCTTCCGCATTATCCTACCACGCCTGGGAAGTGATAAAGTGGCGGTAGGCATTGGCACAAAAGGAGGGGGTCATGGGGCATTCCACTAGACGAGACTTCTTGCGAACGGCTGCGGGCGCGGGTCTGGCGGCCGGTCTGAGCGGTAGCGCGCTGGCCAGTGCTGGCAAACGCGCGGCCACCGATTGGGTGACGCTGGGGCGGTCGGGCGTCAAGGTCACGCGCCTGGCATTCGGCACCGGGAGCTTCAATGGCGCGGTGCAGCGGGACCTGGGTCAGGAGGGCTTCACACGCCTGGTCCGCCACGCCTACGATCGCGGCATCCGCTTTTTCGAAACGGCCGAAAGCTATCGAGGCATGCCCGAGATGCTGGCCATCGCGCTGAAGGGTCTGCCGCGCGACAGCTATCGCCTGATGACCAAATACGAGACCGACCCGGATCGGCGGCAGCCGGCGGAGAAGATGGATATGTTCCGCCGCCAGTTGAACTCCGAGTACATCGACATTCTGCTGCTGCATTGCCTGCGCCCGCCCACCTGGGAGCGGGATTACAGGCCGATCGAGGATGCGATGACGCTGGCCAAGGACAAGAAGGTCATTCTCTCGCACGGCGCGTCGGTGCACGGCCTGAAGGCGCTGCGGACTTTCCCCGGCAACCAGTGGCTGGATGTCGCCATGATCCGCATGAATCACGCAGGCGTCGCCATGGACACCGAGTTGCTGCGCGACACGAGCGACATCGGCAATGTGGACGAGGTGGTGAAACACACCAAGGCCGTTCACCAGCAGGGCATGGGCGTAATCAGCATGAAACTCGTGGGCGAGGGCCGTTTCAAGGACTTCGCCGAACGCGATCGCGCGATGAAGTTCGCCCTCAACCTGGGCTGCGTGGACTGCGTCACGCTCGGCTTCAAGAACACCGCCGAGATCGACGAAGCGATCGACCGCATAGCGCGCGTTGCGGCGTAGGGCTTCCACATCTTCCCGATTCCCGAGCCCCCGAGTGTCCCCGTGGGCAAAGGCTGGGTAGCGTCCGTTTCGTGAATCTGAGGGCCACTATTCGGCAGGCAGCGCTTGACAAATCGGGCGGCGTAGGCTCCTGTTACACTCGTATCCAGGAGGTTAAATGCGAATCGCCACGCTGACAGTAGGCGGGACTCCGATTGGAGAAGGCATAACCTGGGCCTACCCAAGGCCCAGATAAGGGCAACCTTGGCACCTACGTGACCCCTATATACAGGATGACCGTAGCTGGGACGGATAACACCGGGAAGTCGGTAATTCAGATTCTCCGAGTGTTTCGTTTCGGTGTGCAGTGCGAGGATGGCACAAGCGCCAGAGTAGTTGGGCTGGCGGACCAGCAGGCGCACACGATACAGGCGTGGATGCCCAACTACACGGTACACAGCAGACCCGGGTTCCCGGACATAGGCGCTTGGATAGTGATGCCGGGAAAGGGCTTCTTGATTCACGCCGGCCCAGAGGACCCGAACCGCGGCTTGCCGTTCGCTACGATCGGCTGCACAGAGATCATAGGCCCTCAAGGGTTCGTAAAGTTCAACGATCTTCTCATCTCCCTCATTGACCCACCCGGAGGCAGCAGGGGTCAGAAATTGGCGGCGATTGGCAGCTCCGGATGCCTGAGAATCATCTACCAGAGAGCCGCTCGCCCGCCACTCAAGAAGGCGCGATGACACGAATCCATAAGTCCACTCTGCGTTCTGCCTGCTCGCTCGTGGTTCTTCTCGGCGCGGGGGTGGCGGGACTGTCTGCGCAATCCCAGTCACCTTCTCTTTTCGCGGCCAACACGATTCGTGAGGCCTTGAAAGAACAAGGCTCTCTACCCAAGATGACAACGACCGTGCGCACTTCAGGCGAAATGCGCGAGCTGATTTTGCGTCACCTCGATGGGCGACTTTTGAGTCGGGTCCGGAGCATTTCAGGACGCGATTTCGATTACGAGTTTTCCGATCCCGGCCAGACGGTCCGGATCGGTGTAGTCGTGCTCGAGTATCCGACTGCAACGGTAGCCAAACAGATGGCAGATGTGCTGGCACCGCAGAAGAATTACTTTCATTACTCCATGATATTTACACGGTTCTCGGCTGTTCCTCTCGGCCGCGTGCTAGTCATCACCTATTCTGAGAGTAGTGGCCACGACCAAATCGCCAAGGTCCTTGACAATCTTGCTTTCGATTTTGCACGAGCTTCGGGAAACGGCGCGACTTGGGGCGAGCCGGAGATGGTCAATGGGACTAAGTGATCCAAAGGTGCGATGACACCAGCTCTTGAATGCAGTCCGCGTTCAGCCCGCTCGCTCCTGTTTCTTATAGGTGTGGCGGCTTTCGGGCAGTCCGTGCAGCCCCAGACGCCTTCTCTGTTCGCCGCCGACGCGGTTCGGAGGGCGCTACAGGAGCCGGGCGAGCGGATTACCATGACAACGACCCCGCGCACTTCGGGCGAAATGCGGGAACTGGTTTCCCGTTGTCTCGATCGTCGGCTCCTGAGTCCGCTCCGGAGCATTTCTGGACGCGGATTTGATTTTCAATTATCCGAGCCCGGCCAGACGGCCCTGGGCGGCGTAATCGTACTGGAGTATCCGACCGCGACTGTGGCCGGGAAGATGGCGGCGATCATAGGGTCGCACGGCGTTTTCCATTTGGTAGTTCTCACCCGCTTTTCCGCTGCGACTCTCGACCGGTTATTGGTCGTTACTTTTTCCGAGTACGGCGACGACAGAATCGTCAAGGCTCTCGACAACCTGAGTTCCGACCTTGCGCGCGCGAGTGCAGGCGGCTCGACTTGGGCCGAGCCCGGGACCGCCGGCACGAAAGAATAGTTTGCGCGGACAAGTAAGACGCGTGATGGACCGCACTGTTCCCGCAGCGACAGGCAGCGATACGCGAGTTCCGTTACCGCGCGACAATCCGGATCGGACCCAGGATTCCCGCCGGCAGGGGCTGGACGTCTGTCATGCCCTGATCCTGAAAGCGGTCGCCGTACCTGGCGATTAGCGCGCGGTAGTCCGGCGCCGGCTGCGCGGCGAGCGCATTGATGGCGAGATTCGCGACCACGATGCGCAATGCGTTCGCGCCGGGCCGCAGCAGACCGGTTATTTCGATTTCGTATGGCGGATGCCAGACGGAGCCGATCCGCTGGCCGTTGATGTAGACCACGGCGGCCTCGCGCACCGGGCTTTCCAGCAGCGCGCGCATGCCGTTCTTGCGGCTCTCCAACTCGGCGACGGGCGTGCCTTCGCCGAAATCGAGATAGAGATGGCGTCGCTCGTCGAGCAACGCCCGATCCATCATGAGAGTCTTCTCGTAAGTTGCCGTGCCCGAGAAGTTCTTCATGCCGGTAACTTCGGTCCAGGAAGTTAGCTGGTCCATCGTCACCGGTTGTGCGGCAGTGTCGAAGGTGACCTTCCAGCCGGCGCTCAGATCGAGCGGCGCGGGACGCGGAGGGCGAACCGCGAGCGCGGTGGACTCGGGAGCTACCTTCGCCGCGTCGTTCGAAACGGTGGGTCCGGCGACATACTTCGATACGGAAGAACAAATGACGACGCGCGATTCGTACGGCGCCAGGTCGAGATCGATTGCCTGCACGGCGGGTCCGCTGCCGGTCTCGATCGACGCGGTCTTTCCCGTCATGGGATCCCAGGATTCTATTGGCACGCCGAACGAAAACTCGACTAAGTGGTGGATAGGTTGGTTGGAGGTGTTGGCGAAAAAGTAAATCTCCGCAAACGGCAGTTTGCGATGCACGAAGCCGATCTCGGGCGGTGCGGCCACATCCGGCATCGATAAGTGATGCAGCGTCTCGGTTAACTTCGTATCGTCTGTTACTAAGTGCGCAGCGGCGGCCGGGGCCTCGAAGAGCGATCGTGCTAACTCGCGGATCTTCGGCGTATCCGTTTTGGCCTCGATGAATCCCGGCGCGAGCGAGGGGACGCGACCGGTAGCGATGACGATGCCGCCCTTGCGCGCGTAGTCGGCGATCTTTGTGAGCGTGGCCAGCGGAATTCGCTCCACGTTCGGTAGCACCAGAACCGGGTAGCGGATGCCATGCGCGGCGATGGCGTCGTCGTCGATGAAATCGTAGTTATATCCGCCGTCGAGAATTTGCGGAATCACGTGGGGGCCCAGCAAACGGTCCATCGATTCGCTCACCGAATCGTGACCGGGCGTGAAGCCTGCGTACGCATCGGCCGTGGGTAAGTACAGCGCCACATCGTAGACCGGTTCGCCTTGGCGCAGGAGCCAACTTACACGCTGGAGATAAGTGGCGATGTCCGGCATCACGATCGACCACGGGTTGTGTTGATTGAAGACCGCGGCGGCGTAGAAGTGCCAGCCGGGCTCGCTGGCCTGCGGCGGCGAATAGGGCCAGCCGTGGCCGACCAGTTGATTGATGCCTTGTAGGAAATGGATGTCCGCTTCGGCTTTCATGTCGAGCGGTGTGGCGCGGAAGGCCGGCGAATGCAGCCAGGTCCACGTCTCCGACGATGTCACGTCGCGGCCATAGAGATGGCTCGCCGAGGACGCCCAACGCGTGGCTGCGAAGCGTTTCCAGGCGGAGCCTTCGCCTTCGGGAAAATCGACCCGAGAGTTGCTCGAAAGATTCACCGGCGGAATACCGTAGTTCTGCGCTCGCAAGAGCGTCCCATGGCCGACCGCCCAGCGCCGCAGTGGAGCGAGGTAATGTTCGTTGGCAAGCTCGGTTAACGTCTTGCCCCAATCGTGGCGGATGCTCGAGGTGATTTCGCCCATGTCGCCGGCCAGCGCGGGAAGGTACTGCGCGAGGTCGTAACCGCGGCGCTTCTGGAACTCGGCGAGAAAATCGCCAGTCCAATCGGCGCCGTACGCTTCCAGGCTGTCGCTGAAGACGGCGGTTGGCGGATACGGGAGGAAGGCGTGCAGCAAGGGCTCGCCGACGAAGTGGAGATGGCTTTCGAGCGACCGGGCGCTGTAATGATCGATCACGAAACCTTCGGCGCCGACGGCTGCGCGTTTGACGGCTTGCTGCGTGCGGCTGGCAATGAAGACCAACACGGCGCTGCCGGCAGGCGTGCCGGGCGGAAGATGCAGGCCGGCATCGTCGATTGTCGCGATGCGATCGAACGCATTGCCGCGCGCGAGAAACGCGGCGAGGAACTTTTCGCCGTCGCCCGTTTGGGGCATGGGGAGCGCGGCGTCGCCAGCCGGCGACGCCAGGCGCTCGACGCGCAATTTCGCCGAAGCGAGATCGACCGGCGTATGCGGACCGCCATAGGGCCAGCCGCTGCCGAGCGTGACATCGACGCGCAGGCCAAGCTCGTGCGCCTTCGCGCTGGCGAAGTGCAGGGCATCGAGGAAGCCATCGGAGAGATACGGCAGATTGGTGAGGCCGCGCGACGGGTCGTCGAGCGCGAGCGGATAGACGGGTTGGATCTCGACGCCGCCGATGCCGCCATCTTTCATGGCGCGCAATTCGCGTTCGAGTTCGGGCTTATCGACCGCCGGTCCGAACCACCACCAGCGCATCATGATCCGGCTAGTGTCGGGCGGGCGCTTGAAGGAAGCCCGCATCTCCTCAAACGCGTCGGACGACGACGTTTGGGAATACAGCAAGGCCGCGCACGCCACGGTGCCGGCCAGCACGCTGAATCGCATGGTTACCATGCTAATCGAATTCGCGAGGGCCGGAGAGCGCGGCGCAAGAAAAGCCGGGGTTGGTTCCCGGCGGCTTCCGTTTGCCTATGGGAGTCTGGGCCTTAGCGGGGTGAATTTGCCCTGCCTTAAGCCGCTAAGCTATTGAAACTAATAAGACGCACCGGCCAAGAACGGGGCAAATTCACCCCGCCCCGGCCGGTGGCCGGAGCAGCGAAGCGGACCGCCCAAATGGCCCGCTTCGCTGATTCCACTGTGCCACATACAGGTGCGGGAAAACCCGTTCCAGACGTTCGAAAAGGACCTAACGGCTTTGGGCGTAGTGGCTTGAGAAAAGTAGCATGTGTGGTGAATGGGTGCGGGGTGGTGGGCAGGGCCGGATTTGCCGAACGGGGTGATCCAGGGGGTCATCGGCAATCGTTCGCCCAGTCGCTATACAGGATCAAGCGGAATCCGTCGATCATACCGATGGGTGGAGTATGCGCCGCGCGGCTTATCGGGCGGTGGGTCAGTTTCCCGGGCGCCAGCAACTCGCCAGGCGAGCCAGAGGACTCCGTGAATCCAGATCCGGCAGTTGAACTTGCGCCAGGTCAAGTTCGCCCTTCGTCGGCCTCAAATCCAACCGGTCGGCAGTTCACTGGGGTGTGGCGCGATGCGCAGGACCGGAATTGCCGAACGGGGTCATCCGGGGTGTCGTCGGCAATTCTTCGCCCAGTCGCTATACAGCACCAAGCGGAATCCGTCGATCATACTGATCGGTGGAGTGCGCGCCGCGCGGCTTATCTGGCGGATCTTCCCGAATTCTAATTGGAGGATGCTGATTCTACAGCCGGCTACACGACTACTGTAGTCATGTGTAGCACACAAAACAATAGACTTACAGTATGTTTTCGGGAAGACCCGTCGGGCGGCGGGCCAGTCTCCTGAGAGGAGCGAATCGGCCGATACCGCAGAGCGGTTTAGTTCAACGCAGGTACGCGGCGCCGGTGCGATCAGCCGAAGCTGCGGGAGTTGTGTCGCGGCAAAGTGATAATGTCCTATTTGGGCAAAGTAGAAATGTCCTATTGACAGGGTTCAGCCTGGAGGGTGGACCAAGGACAGCTACTGATGACCCAGGCCGAGAGAGACCGGCTGGTGGCCTTGCGAAAGGCCGGGAAGAAACTGATCACGCAGAGGCAGGCGGCCGAGGAAATCGGCGTCACCGAGCGGCAGGTGCGGCGACTCCTGCGGAAGTTGCGGCGAGCCGGGGACGGCGCGGTAATCCATGAACTGCGCGGCCGGCCGTCGAATCGGAAGCTGCCGGCGGAGTTGGAACGGCGGGCGGTCGCGGCGCTTTCCGACCCGGTGTATCGCGGGTTCGGGCCGACGCTGGCGGCGGAATACCTGCGCCAGCGGCACGGGATCACGGTCAGCAAAGAAACGCTGCGGCGCTGGATGGCGAAGGCGGGATTGTGGACAGCCGGCCGTCG
This sequence comes from Bryobacterales bacterium, assembly GCA_003157745.1. Classification (GTDB taxonomy): domain Bacteria; phylum Acidobacteriota; class Terriglobia; order Bryobacterales; family Bryobacteraceae; genus Bog-375. Next base: position 16,319 of record PMKM01000071.1, read on the forward strand.
CCCGGTGGTCGCGGTGCATCAGTGGCGGCCGCGCCGCAGCCGGTCGGGCGAACTGGTGCAGTGGGACACC
>PMKM01000071.1:16462-17941 GCA_003157745.1 Bryobacterales bacterium
ATGCCGCCGACGCAGATCGAGCGGGCCCTGCACGAGTTGGGTGTGGTGTGGATCGCGGCGCACTCGCCGCAGGCCAAGGGGCGCGTCGAGCGGCAGTTTTTGACGGCGCAGGACCGCCTGGTGAAAGGCATGCGCGTGGCCGGGGTCGGCACCATCGAAGAGGCCAACGCGTATTTGGAGAACGAGTATTTGCCGTGGTGGAATCGGACGTTGACGGTCGAGCCGGCCGACGCGGCCGACGCCCATCGGCCGCTGGGCAAGGAGCACGACTTGGCGGCGGCGCTGAGTCACGTCGAACAGCGGCAAGTGACCAACGACTACACCGTGCGATATGACGGAAAGTTTTATCAGATCGATCGGCGAGACATTCAGGTCGGAATGCGCAAGGCCACGGTGCGGGTCGAGGAGCGATTGGACGGCTCGATCGCCGTGCGGTTCCGCGATGGCTATGTGCGCGTGCGCCGCTGCGCGCCGCCGCTGAAGGAAGTCATGCCGCTCAAAACGCGAGAGGTCAAGCCGCCGCGCCCAACCGGCAAGACGAAACGCAAGAGCGATTGGATGAACGATTTCTCCGTCCGCTCGGGCCCCACGCTGCGCCAAGCCATCGGGGTGTCCAATGCGCATAGTTGAGCGCTCGCCGCGCGACGAAAGGCAAATGGAGCGCCGGGCAAAACCGGCCCGGCGGTCATCGCGCTGGATATATCCGAAGACCGCTGCTCGGAGGCTTCACCACCGCAGATGCGCCCACAAAAACCAAAACCCCCAGAACGGGCAACATAGGGCCCGGTTTGACTGGGGGCTTGGTGCCGTCTGCTGCGGAGCCAGCCCCGTCGCAGCGGTCTTCGGATCTGCCCCAGGGAGCGCGACTCCCCCGGAACATCGAATCCACTCTAACCCCACCCCGCCAGCCCCTCGATCAAAACAGGACATTTCTACTTTGCCGGGAATAGGACATTTCTACTTTGCCTTGACACACCGCCAAGCTAAAGCATGCCCCGCCTAAACGAAGTAGTCCTTCACCTTCTCGAAGAGGCCTTTTTCCGACGGAGCGTTGTTGACCGGCAGATTGTCGCGCAACAGTTCGAGCAGACGGCGCTGGTCGCGGTTCAGGCGGGTGGGGACCTTCACGTCGATGTGGACGATCAGGTCGCCGCGTCCGCTGCCGTTAAGCACCGCGACGCCCTTGTGGCGCAGCTTGAACGTGGCGCCGCCCTGGGTGCCTTCGGGAATCTTCAGCCGGTGCGGCCCTTCGAAGGTGNNAGCGGAATCGTGCAATGCAGGTCGTTTTCCCGGCGCACGAAGAACGCGTGCTCGCGCACCTTCAGAAACACGTACAAATCGCCCGGCGGTCCGCCCAGCGCGCCCGGCTGCCCTTCGCCCGACAGGCGCAGCCGCGTGCCATCGTCGACGCCGGCCGGAATGTTGATCTTCAGTTTGCGCTGCCCCGGACGGTAACCCTGGCCGCGGCAGGCGCCGCAG
>PMKM01000189.1 GCA_003157745.1 Bryobacterales bacterium
TAAAGGCACAGACCGACGGCAAGTCCCCGTAAACGGTGGCGGGCTTGATTCCCATATCGGCCAATTCCGCCCTGAGTTTCGCAGCACTCTTCGGGTCAACTGAGATCGCGGTTGTGCGTAGATCGTGACGTGGCACCTTGTTCAGCGGAGTGACCCCTTTGCCCGCTTCCTTTCTGAATACCGTGTGCCAGCCGGCTTGCATTGCGACTCGGACGCTGTGTCCCGTTGGTTGCACAATCTTGGTGTGCTTGATGCTGAAAGGGGACTGGGACTTGTCCTCCTGGCTAACAATCTGATCCTTCGAGGCGTCGTAGATATACACGACCGGGGCGGTAGGTTTCTCGCACTCGATGGCAAAGAACAACGCGGTCAGCGGATTTGCGGTCCAGTCTAGCAGTCTCGTAGGCAGTCCAAAATGCTGTCCGAGACTCAGCCAGTCCCAATCATTGTCCGGTTTCGACGGCAGCAAGTATGGGCTTTCGTTCTTGAATCGGCTCAGGAGTTCAGCTTCGGCAGTCTCCACAATTTCCGCCCCGCTAGGCGGCCTGAAAAGACTCGGCAACAGGTCCCACCGTTGGGGTTGACCACGATAAAGCCGGATGTGGGCATCTGCCTGTCGCTGCGCTGCCCAAACCTCTCGAAGATACTGCTCAACGCATCCGGCACCCCCGTTTTCGACGGCATCAGGCTGTTGTGGCGGCGTGGCGGGTTGCTGCATTTGTAATCGGAGCATGTCGTTGACCCCTGCGCCAATTGTAATGCCAACGTCCTAAGACATAAAGCGGGTGGCTGCGAGGAGTGCCGAGGGAAAACCCGTGACAAAAACCCGTGACAGGCGTGCTTCCATCTTTCTCCTCAAGCTCGCCCGCGGCAATCGCAGCTCCCGCCTCCTACCCCTCGAACGCCTTGTGCAGTTGTCCGACGGCCCAGGCGAGATCCGTTTCCGAGATGATGAGCGGCGGGGCGAGGCGAATCACGAAATCGTGCGTCTCCTTGCAGAGCAGGCCGAGTTCTTTCAGGCGCTCGCAGTAGGAGCGCGCCGGGACCAGCAGTTCGATGCCGATCAGCAAGCCGCGTCCGCGAATCGCCTTGATGTGCGGATGCCGCAATTTGCGCAGTTCGTAGAGCAGCCACGCGCCGAGTTCGGACGACCGGTCGGCCAGGCGCTCGTCCTCGATCACGCCCAACGCCGCGCGCGCCGCCGCGCACGCCAGCGGATTGCCGCCGTACGTGCTGCCGTGGCTGCCGGGCCGGAACACGCCCAGAATCTCGCTCGATGAAACCACGGCGGACACCGGATACACGCCGCCGGAGAGCGCCTTGCCGAGGATGTAGACGTCGGGCTGCACGTTCTCGTGCTGGCAGGCGAACATTCTGCCGGTGCGGCCGAGGCCGGTCTGGATCTCGTCGGCCATCAGCAGCACGCGTTCGCGCGCGCACAAATCGGCCGCCTGCCGCAGGTAGCCATCGGGCGGAATCAGGATGCCGGCCTCGCACTGGATCGGCTCGATCAACAACGCGCAAGTGCGCGGCGTGATGGCGGCTTCGAGAGCGTCGATATCGCCGAAGGGCACCGTCACGAAGCCCGGCGTAAACGGACCGAAGCCATCGCGGTAAAGCGGCTCGCTCGAAAAGCCGGTGATGGTCGTGGTGCGCCCGTGAAAGTTATTCTCGCAGACGATGATCTCGGCTTCGTCGCGCGGGATGTGTTTGAAGGTGTAACCCCAGCGGCGCGCGGCCTTGATGGCGCTTTCGACCGCTTCGGCGCCGGTATTCATCGGCAGCACCATCTGCATGCCGCAGGCGCGGGCGAGTTCCTGGCAGAAGCGCGGCAACTGATCGTTGCGAAACGCGCGCGAAGTCAGCGTCACGCGCGACATCTGCTCCATCATCGCTTTCAAAATGCGCGGATGGCAGTGGCCCTGGTTGAGCGCCGAATAAGCGCTCAGGCAATCCATGTAGCGGCGCCCATCGACGGCGTAGACCCAGACGCCCTCGGCGCGCTCGACCACCACGTCGAGCGGACGGTAGTTGTGGGCGCCCCAACGGTCTTCCAGCTGGATCAGATCGGCGGCGGCGCCGCTCTGCGATTCGACATCCGGCATGGCGTTCCTTTAGTCCCCCGAACGCTGGCCGGAAGTCTCCGAAATCTTAGTGGGACCGACACCGAGATGCGCCGAAGTCTTGGTGGCCTCTTCGACGGCGCGCGCCAGCACGGAGCGGATGCGCCCGTCCTCGAGCATCAGCAGGCCGGCGATGGTGCAACCGGCCGGCGTGGTGACGTCGTCGCGCAATGCGGCCGGATGGCGGCCAGTCGCAAGCACCATGCGGGCGCTACCGAGCGCCGTCTGCGCCACCAGTGTGAGCGCGAGCTTCCGCGGCAGCCCCACCCGCACTCCGGCATCGGCCAGCGCTTCCATGATGAGAAACTGATAGCCGGGCCCGCTGCCGCTGAGCGCGGTCACGGCATTGAAATGAATCTCGTCCACCTGCTCGCATCGGCCCACCGCTTCGAAGATCGCTTGCGCGCGCTGCAGGTCGGCCTTGCTCGCGTAGCGCCCACGGCAGATCACCGTCATCCCCTCGCCCACCACGGCGGGCGTGTTCGGCATGGCGCGCACGACCGGATTCTCGGTACCGAGCAGCGACTCCAGGCGGTCCGTGCCGACGCCGGCCAGGATCGAAATCAACAGCGTCTCGCGCCGCAGCCCGGCGTTGCGCAGCGCGGCCAGCACCACCGGCGCGTCGTTCGGCTTCACGCAGAGCAGGATCAGATCGGCGCCGGGGACGCGCGCCTGAAAGTCGGATTCGACCGCGATCCCGAGCGCCTCGGACGCCGCCTCGCAGGTGGACTGGTTCTTATCGCCGGCCCACACGCGATCGTGCGCGATCAAATTCCCGGAGAGCAGTCCGCGCAGCAGCGTTTGGCCCATTACGCCGGCGCCGATGACGCCCAGCGTGGCGCCGTCGCGGATCACGGATACAGGTTGAGTCTGTTCTGGTTTCTTCGACATGGAAACGACCTCGATTTCAGGCGAGAGAGTCGGCGGGCAAGACGCACAGCTTGTCTACCGGCCTGATTCTTGAAAGTAACACAATTGGCGGGGCACGCTTCAACGTGACGCGACCGGTCGCGAACGAGTCTTCACGGCCGCAACATACGGTAGCCTGTTGATGAGTAACGCAGATGACCACTATCCGAGAGATGCGGCGACGCGACCGGGCGCTGACCGAGGCCGAGGCGCGCGAGATTCTGGGCCGGGCGGAGCACGGCGTGCTTTCCACAATCGGAGCCGACGGATGGCCTTATGGCATCCCCGTCAACCACGTGCTGTGCGGAGACGCGCTCTACATTCACTGCGCCCTCGACGGGCATAAATTGGATAATATCGCCCAGGAAGAGCGCGTCTCTTTCTGCGCCGTGGCGTCGTCGAGTGTATTGCCGGACAAGCTTTCGACACTCTATGAGAGCGCGATCGTCTTCGGCCGGGCGGCCGTGGTGACCGATCCCGCGGAGAAGCGGCGGGCNNGTGCGCATCCGCATCGAACGGATCACCGGCAAAGCGCATCGCGCTGACTGACTAAGGGGTGGCGGCCTCGATGGCGATCGTGACCGTGTTACTCGTGATCGTCGCTCCGCTCGATTCGGCGACCTGGACCACAACCGGGACGGCGTCGCCGGGAGCGGCGGCGGCTGGCACAGTCACGTCGATCCGGTAAATGCCCGCCATGCCGGGCATGGCCTGGACATGATTCACCGTGGCGGAGACGCCGCCGATCGATACGCCCAGCAGGGAGGGGTTACCGCCGAGCCCGGCGCCGGTCGAAAGAATCGAGATCGTGTCGCCCGGTTCCGCGGGCTGGCCGTTGTTCAGATAGCTACGTGGAGTGGGCAGCAGAGAAGTGCCCGAAAACGTCACCCTTCCCTGACCGTGTCCAGATCCGTCCACGGAATAGAGGCCCAGAGTCGCCTGCTGATTGGCGTAGATCGCGTTCGAAGCCGCGCCTTCGATCTGGGCCGAGACCTCCAACTCTCCGCCCGCGATGGTGGCGGGGCAGACGAAGTCGACGCGGGTAGCCGAAGCGTACACAAGGGGAACCGGGTAGCCATTCACAATCACCTGGGTGCCGGCGAGTTCCGTGGAACTCCCGGTTGGTGCTGCGCTCGGCTGAGTTCCCGCATTGAGCCAGCGGCCCATCAGGCTTGCCACTGAACCGGGCGTGCAACTCATTGTGGCTGTCCGGCTGCGAACCCCGGCCGAGGGAAGTGCCTCGTGCGACATCTGGCTTCCCGCGTTCCGAAGGTCGGTGACGGTCGGCAGGGTCGAGCCAACCTCGATCGTCACGTAGCCGGTCGCGGCATGTTTCGCCGAGTCGGTCGCGATGAACTCAATTGCGCGTCTCTCCGACGGGTGTGCCCCTTCCAGCCGGTCAGTGACGCTTCGCGGCGCCCCGGGTCTCCAGAAGAACCGGCCAGTGCCGGCATCGAACGAGGCGCCAGGCGGCAGATTGGCCGCCGACAAGACAACCCACAAGCCGCCCGGGTCGATGGCCGAAACCGTGAAGGACACCGGCTCTCCGAAGGCGCTTAGTTGCGGGCCGGGCAGGGTTAGAACCGGTGCGGTGGCAGATGTCACCACCACCGAATCCGTCACCGCCGTCTGGCCGAACTGAACGGATACGATCGATGACGGGCGCCCTGCGAGCGGTGTGGCATAGACCTCGAAACTGAGCTGCGTCTGGCCGGGACGCGTGAGGAACGGATCGGGAAACTCGAGATTCGAGTTGTCGCTCGTGGCGGACAGGCGGGCCGTCTGCGGAACATTTGGCGAATTCATAGTGACCGCACAGGTGAAAGACCCGCCGGCTGGGATCGTCCGCGGTAGACAGGACAGACCCGTAGGACGGACCCCCACGATCGGCACCGTGGCCGTTGCCGTCGCCCCCGCGACCTGTGCGACGATTTGCGCCTGCACATCCTGATCCGACGATGCGACGGTTGCGACAAACGGCGCTGCCGCGGCACCAGCGACGACGACGACCTGCGCCGGCACCTGCACCCGTGGAGTACTCGATTGAATGCCGACGGTCACGCCGCCGGCCGGGGCCGGGGCCGATAGGGAAATCGTGCAGTCCAGCGTGCCGGCGTTGTTCGGATCCGGGTTGCACGCGATCGACGTGGAGCCGCTCCCTGAGGCAAGCAAGTCGATCGAAGCGGTTCGCGACGTCCCGTTCCACGACGCCGTCACGACCGCCGTCTGCCCGCCAGACACAGTGCCGGCGCTGGCCGTGAAACTGGCGACACTCGATCCGGCCGCGACTGTCACAGACGACGGAACGCTGAGTGACGGGGAGTTGCTCGACAGCACAACGATGACACCACTGGAGCCTGCCGGGTTGGCGAGCGTCACCGTGCAGGTCGCTGTCCCGCCAGATGTCAGACTTTTCGGCGTGCAAGAGAGCAGACTTACAGACCCGGCCGCTACGAGGGAGATATCGGTCTGCGAACTACCGTTCAAGACAGCCGTAATCACGGCCGTCTGATTGGCCGAGATAGTGCCCGCGGTGGCTGTGAAATTCGCCGCGCTCGATCCGGGCGCCACATTCACCGACGCAGGAACAGTCAACGCCGCATTACTGCTCGAAAGCACCACCGCGACTCCACCGGAGGCCGCCGCTTGTGAGAGGGTGACTGTGCACGCTGCTGTCTGACCCGAACCGAGACTATCCGGATCGCAGGACACGCTGCTCACCGCCGCCGGCATTGCGAGCGAGATGGACGCGGTCTGGGAACTGCCACTGTAAGATGCCGTCACGACCGCGGTCTGGTTACTCGATATGGTCCCGGCCGTGGCCGTGAAGGTCGCTGTGGTGGCGCCACTCAGGACCGTCACCGATCCAGGAACGGTAAGTGCCGCGGCGCTGCTCGCGAGGGCTATTGACGCTCCACCCGCGGTTGCAGCGTTCGAAAGTGTCACGACACAGGTTGCTGTCAGACCCGAGCTCAGGCTTGTCGGAGTACAGACCAGGGAGCTCAAGGCCGGCGGGGCGGACGCCAGGTAAAGAGCCTGCGTTTGGAAACTGCCGTTTAGGGAGGCCGTGATAGCCACCGTCTGTTTGATAGTGACTGTGCCGGCCGTGGCAGTGAAGCTCGCCGAGGTCGCACCCGCAGCCACGCTTACCGAAACCGGCACTGTCAACGCCGCCGCGTTGCTCGACAGCGTCACCGCAATTCCGCCCGCGCCCGCGGGTTGCGAGATAGTCACTGTGCAGGTTGATGTACTGCCAGAACTCAGGCTAGTCGGGCTGCATGACAGAAGGGTGACCGTAGTGACCGCGACCAGCGAGATCGACGTCGTCTGTGAGCTGCCGTTATAGGAAGCCGTGACGACCGCCGATTGGTTGGTGGTTATTGTGCCGGCCGTGGCAGCGAAGCTCGCCGAGGTCGCACCCGCGGCCACGGTCACCGAAGCCGGCATTGTCAAAGCCGCCGCGTTGCTCGACAGCGTCACCGCAATTCCGCCCGAGCCCGCGGGTTGCGAGATAGTCACTGTGCAGGTTGATGTTCCTCGGGAGCTCAGGCTGGTCGGGCTGCACGATAGCAAACTCACGAAGGTCGGCACCACCAGCGAGATCGACGCCGTCTGTGAGCTACCGTTATAGGAAGCCGTGACGACCGCCGATTGGTTGGTGGTAATCGTGCCGGCCGTGGCAGCGAAGCTCGCCGAGGTCGCACCCGCAGCCACGGCCACCGAAGCCGGCACAGACAGCGCACCCGTGCTGCTGGAGAGGTTCACGGTCGTGCCGCCAGCGGGTGCAGCGGGACTCAGCGACACGGTACACGTTGACGAGTTACCGCTGGTTAACGAGGTAGGACGACACGACAGTCCGGCCACTGTCGGCAGTTGGACGGGCGGCGCTGAGACGGAAATCGTCCCGCCCGTACCGGTCACGGAAATCGGTAGTCCAGCGGCAGTCGTCGCCACCGGATGGGTCAATCCAACCGCCGTGCTTTGCGCCGAGGTCGCCATCGTCATGGTGATCGCGGCGACGATTCCATTCGCCATCAGTGTGCCGTTCATCCCCGATAGCAGGCACGTATAGGAACCGGAGCTGGAGTAGCAGTTGATGGCCTTGCCGGCCGCAGTTGCGCTGCTGCCCGCGACTGCGCCGATGGATGCCACACTGCCCGTTGCATAGGTCAGCGTCCACTGGAGCCCCGCCGGCCCACTCGCAGTAGGGGAGACCAACGACAAGTCCAGTGTGACGGCGCCGCCAGGGACGGCAGTAGCCGACGACAGGCTCAGCGTCTCCTGTCCCATCGCGACGCCGGGCAGGACCGCGAGGACCAGAGCCAGCAAGAACCCGCCGATCGGAGGGCTCGGCGGCCTCTTCCCGCGGACCCCGTTACGCAACTTGTCAACCTCCATAAATGGGCGATGCGCACGCGGTCCACCAGCACAATGACGCGCGCCGATCCTTCGGCTAGTAATCACTAAGCATTTTCAGAGCCGTTCCTATTTAATACCGACTTTAGGACACTCTCAATACTGTCGCTAGTTGTTTATGGCATGTCGACCAAAGTTAGGATCGACGCATCCGGAAGCACACGCTCAGAAAGTCCGTCTAACAAGTCAACGCAGTAAGGCCCCGGTTCTGCAACTAGGCTGCCAGTACTCAACGGTTGAATCTCAAGGAATTCGTTCGCGCGACGGCGTGCCCTGCCGGGTTTTACACGGTTCAAGACCTCTCACCGGGAAGTTTTTGCATGAATTGCGGGACCCCGCAACTCGATGCCGCCATCGGCCGTCGCCCAGGCCACAAAGCACCGAAGATCTCGCAGACGCGAGAAAGAGGTTTCGCGGAATGGGGGCACGGAAGACATCACTGTCGATGCTCTGGCGTTACCTGGGCGCTCGACTGCGGCCTATCAAACTGCCATTTCACTTAACAAGTGAAACCCATTTTCGAGTGTTAAATTCCGTGAGGGCGCCGTCGCCGACCCACTAAAGATATGAGTGATGGCCCCCTCTGTCGCGTGGTCTCAGTCGACTATTACGCAGTCAATTGGGCTGTAACAGTCCGCAATTCGGGCCTGTGAAACATACGGAATAACGGCTCCGAAACGCCGAAACGAATTCAATTAGTCCCCCGCCTTATCTTGGAATCAACAACTTGCGCGCTGGCCGGAAGTGCTTTAGTTGGAGTGAGCAGCATCTTCTCCGATAGCTGCCACATTGCTCATGCGGCTTCAGTAAGTCTCTGCGTACTAACTAATCACAGTCTGGCTAAATGCGGAGTAATTCAACTATATTCGGATCGTAATCTAGGAACCCAGCTAACCGAAATGCCAAACAATTATGCGAAGCAGCGGATCGCCGCTTTCCTGTTCTGCTTCCTTCCGAGTAGCGTTGCCTTCAGTCAAACATCGTCTCTGACTCTCGCGTCCGGTTCTGCCGTTCAGGGTGGTTCCGTGTCGCTCAACCTGTCATTGAGTGCCAGTGGTACCGCACCGGCGGGATCGCAATGGACGTTGGCGTTCGCCCCTGGCGATGTCAGCTCCGTCGCCGTAGCCGCGGGCGCTGCGGTAAGCAGCGCGAGCAAGACTCTCACTTGCAACCCAACCAGCGGCTCCGTGACTTGTGTGGCAATCGGGACGACCGATTCCACGATCGGTAATGGCGTGCTGGCAACGGTCAAAGTTACACTCGCTTCCGCTACCAGCAGCGCAGCTGTCCCCATCACGGTCAGCAGCCCGGAAGCGGCGTTCGCAAATGGATCCGCCGAAACGGCGACGGCGACCTCGGGCGCGATTACGGTCACGAATTGGGCGCCAGGCTTGTCCTCACTGCTGTGCTCGCCCACCAGTTTGACTTCGGGCGCCAAATCCACTTGTACGGTAACGCTGGCCCAAGCGGCCCCGACCGGAGGCACCGCGGTATCTCTATCCAGTGGCAGCGCCACGCTGCCCGTCGCGGCGTCGGTGACGATACCGGCTGGATCTGCGTCCGCGACCTTCACGGCTACGGCCGGCACTTGCACAACTAATCAAACCGCGACGCTTACGGCCACACTGAATGGTATTTCTAAGACCGCTAGCATCAGTTTGACCGCGCCGGTTCAGGTCTCTTCGCTTACGTGCAGCCCGACCACTTTGGCGAGTGCATCGTCGACCGCTTGCACGATCACGCTAACTCAGGTCGCACCTACGGGCGGCGCCAGCGTGACACTATCGAGCAACGCTGCGGCACTGACAGTGCCAGCGACAGTGACGGTAGCCGCCGGATCTATTTCGGGAACCTTCAGCACCACCAGCGGGACGATTGCCAGAAACCAGAGCGCGACCGTAACAGCCACTTACAACAGCACGTCGGCCAGCTC
>PMKM01000215.1 GCA_003157745.1 Bryobacterales bacterium
CTACACCACCCACTATATGGAAGAGGCCGAGCGCCTGTGCGACTCGATCGCCATCATGGATCATGGCCGCATCATCGCCCAGGGGTCGAAGGATGAGTTAGTGGCGCAATCCTTCGGCACGCGCAGCGATGTGTTGATGCGCTTGGCCGACATCCCCGCGGCCGAGGCTTGGGCGGCGGCGCGCGGCGGCACCATGCGGGACGGCGTGGCGCATTTTCCGGTCGACCGGCCCACCGACGTCGCATCGCTGCTCGACGGGGCCGCACGCGACGGTCTCGACGTCGTCGACCTCGTTTTGCGCCGGCCCAATCTCGAATCCGTATTTCTACAACTCACCGGAAGGGACCTCCGCCAATGATCGCAGCCATCGTCCGCAACGGTTTCCGCGCCCTGCGCCGCGATCGCGGGGCGCTGGTTCTCTGCTTCGTTTTGCCGGTCGCCTTCTTCAGCATCTTTGCCGTCGTGTTCGGCCCCATGTCCGTCAGTTCCATGCCGCGCGTTCACGTCCTGGTGGTGGATGAAGATCGCAGTGCCGCTTCGGGGAGCCTGATTCGCGGCTTGCGCCGGGAAGGCTCGCTCTCTACCGATACGCGCCCCAAGTCCGAGAAGGGGGAGCCGCAACCGCCCGAGTACACCGCCGCCGCCGCGGAAGCCGCCGTCAAGGACGGTACGGCTCCGGTTGCGATCGTGATTCCCGCGGGCTTTGGCGCCACTCCCATTTCGCTCGTGCCCGCACCAGGCCGCAAGCCGATCCGGATTTTGCACGACAGTTCCAACCCGGTGGCGGGACAGATGGCCGCGGGCATGTTGCAGAAGGTCGCCATGACCGCTTTCTCCGGCTCCATGGCGGAGGTGGGTGTGCGCTATCTTGCCTTCGCGAGCGGTGGTCTGACGCCGCAACAGCGCGACAAGTTGGATGCGAGCCTCGCCCAAATGCGCGACCGGGAGGCACGAAGCGATGCGCAGACCGGCTCCAAGGCCGGCGACACCGGCGGTTTGATTTCGGTCGAAATGCACGACGTCGTGGGCGAGAACAAGAAGAGTCCCATGATCGCCTTCTACGCCGCCGGCATCGGCGTCATGTTCCTGATGTTCAGCGCCAGCGGGGCCGCCGGCAGCCTGCTCGACGAGGCCGACAGCGGCGCGCTCGACCGCATCCTGAGTGCCCGCGTCAGTATGACCACGCTGCTCGCCGGTAAGTTGACTTACTGCATGTTACTTGCCTGCTCTCAGCTCACACTGATGTTCCTATGGGGAGCGGCGGTCTTCCATCTCGACTTATTCACGCACTTAGCAGGTTTCTTCACGATGACCATCGCTACTTCGTTCGCGGTGGCGGCGTTCGGCATGTTGCTGGCCAGCGTATCGCACACGCGCGCCCAGCAAGCCTCCATTGCCACGCTGCTCATCCTGACTATGTCCGCGCTCGGCGGAAGCATGTTCCCGCGTTTTCTGATGACCCCGGCCATGCAGAAAGTCGGCCTGCTGACGATCAACGCCTGGGCCATCGACGGTTACACCAAGGTCTTCTGGCGCGACGAACCGGTATCCCACCTGGCCCCGCAAGTGGCCGTCCTGCTTGGCGCCGGAGCGCTGCTCTTCCTGGTCGCGCGCCGTTTCGCCCGCCGCTGGGAATCCGTGTAAGTTTGGACTCCTGCGCCGACTTCGTTGATCCTAAATCCGGCAGTTCGAGCAGTCCAAAACGACCATCGCCATGTAACCGCAACTACTTGCAGAAACAGCGGTTGTCACCCAGAGGGTGATATGCGCAGCAGTTGAAAACCATTGGGGACAACCGCCGAACGGGGCGGGGTGGCAGCCCAACTGCCGGATTTAGGTTGATATCGCCGTCCAGTTGCGGAGCCCGGCGAAATACGAGGTCGTGTATCAGGGCACGACTTCAGTCGTGTTCCTTGCCCGCAGCGCCGGGCAACGATTGGATTGAAAACAACGGACTTGCCCAGTGGAACGCCCAGCGTCTTCGACGGTGCCGCCTCGGAGGCCCAGCCTGCCGCCTCGAGAACCCGCGCGCCGCACACTCCCTCGTATCGACATAATCGGCGGACGCCGTTAGAGCCTGTATAGCTATTGGACTCGGAAGCCTCGATGACACGTCATTGAGGGTGCCGTTTCGGGGGCCGAGCCTGCCGCCTCGAGAGCCCGCGCGGCGCACACTCCCTCCTATCGATATAGTCGGCGGACGCCGCTAAATCCTGTATAGCTATCGGACTCGGAAGCGCCGACGACTCCTCATTTCGTGTTCCTTGCCTGCCGCGGTTCGCGACGGTCCAAGTGAAAATCAAAGGACTTGCCAACTGGGACGCCCAGTGTTTTCGAGGGCGCCGAAAGACGAAGTCATTACCGGGCTTTAGATGGAATGAGAAGGCCGGTCTCCTGGCGGGATGCGATATGCTCCCGTTTGGAACGCACTCTAGGTGCAAAGGAGACCAGCCATGAGAAAGAATATCACTGAGACGCCGAAGATGAGTCGAGCCAAGCGACTGAGCCGCGGGCAACTCGCTGGGAGCCTGACGGTGGGCATCGACCTGGGAGATCGCACTTCGCGCTACTGCATTTTGAACCAGACGGGCGAGGTCGTCGAGGCCCGCGCGGTCGCCACTACCCGGAAGGATCTGGCGCGCGTCTTCGGCGCGTTGCGGCACAGCCGTCTGGCGCTGTAGGTGGGGACGCACTCGCCGTGGGTGAGCCGCCACCTGCGGGCGTTGTGGCACGAGGTGATCGTGGCCAACCCGCATCGCACGCCGTTGATCGCCGAGGCCGACAACAAGCAGGACCGGGTGGACGCCGAGACGCTGGCGCGGCTGGCGCGCGCGATCAACACGGCACGCGGGCCGACGAAATCGTTTGGCGAACGGCCGCGGAAGTCTGACGCGCAATCCGTCGACGAGCGCTTGGCGCAGGATCTGCCGCTGGCCGTGCAGACCGTGGTGGCGCCTCTGCTCGCGCAGGCCCGCGAGTGGTACGCGCGCATCCGGGAACACGATGAGACGATCCAGAAGATCGCGCGGGAACGGTATCCGGAAGCCGCGCTGCTGACGGCGGTGCACGGGGTCGGCGTGCTGATGGCGCTGACTTTCGTCCTGACCATCGACGACCGCTCGCGCTTCGAGCGAAGCAGCGCGGTCCACATTGTAAGCCTTCGGCCTCGAATCCCTTTGCCAGCATAGTGTCGGCGTTGGGTAGTAAACCACATCGGTTCAGTAGCCTGGAGCAGTCGTAGCCCGGCCGGCCGACTGCGAATCCTTCCATTTTCATTGCAATCCGTGCTCCGCAAGAATATTCTTGACACGGCGGACGCATTGCCATACAGTATACATAGCGAAACACAGTACGATGCAATGACTAAAAAACAATCATCTCCGAGCAACTCGCCGGCACCGGACAACTGGGATGCCCAGCTTCGCAAAGGCTCGCTCGAGCTCGCCATCCTTGCCAGCCTCTGGCCGGAGCCGCTTTACGGCCTCGGGATTCTGCGGGCTCTTCGCGAGCGTGGCCGGATCGAGGTGGCCGAGGGAACGCTATATCCGATTCTGAACCGGCTCCGTCTCGACGGGCTGGTCGTCTCCGAGTGGCGCGATGCGGGAACCGGCCACCCGCGCAAGTACTTCACGCTTACCGGGCCAGGACGTGCCCGCACCACGGCGATGGTCGCGGCATGGCACGCATTCTCCATGCAGATGAACGAAATGCTTTCCCCGGTTCATGAGAAAGGAACAGATCATGGCAGCACAGACTGACACCCGCGCCCAAATCGAACGTTACTTGTTGCGCTTGCGCGCCGCGCTCGGCCGCATGTCCGACACCGAAAAGGCAGAGATCCTATCCGATATCCGCAATCACATCGAGGAGCGCGTGGCGGCGGCGCCCGCTGGCGAAGCCGCCAACGTCGCCGAAACCATCGCGGCTCTCGGCACCCCCGAAACGCTAGCCGCCTCCTACCGCCGCGAGCGCCTGATGGCGAGCGCCACCGCTTCCGGAGAGCCCGGCCTGCTGCTGCATGCCACATATCAATGGGCGCTCACCGGCCTGCGCGGCTTCCTGGCGTTCATGGTGCTGCTTACCGGTTATTCGATCGGCATCGGCTTTGTAATGTGCGCGCTGTTGAAGCCGTTTCTGCCGGCTCATGTCGGGCTCTGGCTGGATCCGCCGGCCTTCTCGCTCGGCTTCATGAGCTCGCTCGACCATCCGGGCCGCGAGTTGCTCGGCTGGTGGATCATCCCCATCGGCTGGACCGTCGGCCCGCTTTCCCTGATTTGGACCACGCGGCTGGTGCAATGGCTGATCGGCCGCCGCCGCCCGCAGTCCGATTTGTTCTAACCCGCATTTCTCACATCCGACGGGTTCAGGAGCGCGGGCCGTAAGGCCTGCTGCGCGCGGAAGTCGTCTCGCCCGTCCCGAAACGCCTCGACGAATCTGCTGTGCAGGCAGGCTTGCTTGCGCCACTGCAGCAGATTTGGGTGTGAGAGATACGGGTCAACCGCAACCGTAATTTTACTGGAGAAAATCATGAAGAAGATGCTTGTAAGTATCGTTGTGTGCGCCGCGGCTCTCTGCGCGCAGCCTACGCCGTTCGAAGGCGCCTGGTCCGGCACGCTCGAAGCCGGTCCGCAGAAGTTGGCGATCGTCGTCAACATCTCAATCAAGGATGGCAAGCTCTCAGCCACCCTGGACAGTCCCGATCAGGGGGCCGTGGGTATCCCGATCGATTCGGTCGCGGTGGACGGGAGTCGCATCCGTTTTGCGATCCAATCGGCGACCCTATCCTATGAGGGCTCGCTCACCGCCGGGAAGATCGAAGGGACGTTCACCCAGGCCGGCCAGAAGTTTCCGCTCGCGTTCGAGCGCGCCAAACCGAAAACCGTCGCGCGGCGGCCGCAATATCCCACGCTGCCATTGCCCTATGACGCCGAGGAAGTTCTTGTCACCAACGGCGCGATCCAGCTCGCCGGCACGTTCACTCACCCCAGGCAGGCCGGCCCGTTCACGGCCATCCTCCTGGTGACCGGCTCCGGCCCGCAGGATCGCGATGAGACGGTTTTCGATCAGAAGCCGTTCCTCGTGATTTCGGACTATCTCACCCGCGCCGGGTACGCCGTGCTTCGCCTGGACGATCGCGGTACCGCGAAATCCACCGGCGATTTCCACGCCTCCGGACTGGCCGAGTTCACCGGCGATGCGCTCGCCGCCGTGGCCTGGTTGAAGGCCCGTTCCGACGTCAACCCGAAACGGATCGGCATGTTGGGCCATAGCGAGGGTGGCATGGTGGCTCCGCTCGCCGCCGTGCGCTCGGACGATGTCGGTTTTGTGATTATGCTGGCCGGCCCCGCGGAACCCTTCGACGAATTGCTGGCCGAGCAATCCGCCGCATTCATGCGGGGCCAGGGCGCGCCCGATGCCGTGGTCGAGGCCAGCCTCGAAATGGATCGCCAATCCTATGCGATTCTCCGCCAGGAGCCGGATCCGGCCAAGGCGCGCGAGCGCCTGCTGCAATTGTCCGCCGAGTGGAAACCGCGCCAGCCCGAGCTGGCGGCGCAGTTCGAGGGCGGCATCCGCCAGTTGCTGACGCCGGAATTCCGCACCCTGCTCGCCTATCCCGCCGCGCAGACGCTCGCGAAGCTCCGCTGTCCCGTGCTGGCGCTATTCGGCGGCAAGGATTTGCAGGTGCCCGCCGATTCGAATCTGCGCGCCGCCGCCGCCGCCTTCAGCGCCGGCCATGTCCCCGCGTTCACCCTCGTGAAACTGCCCGGCCTGAATCATCTCTTCCAGACCGCCAAGACCGGCCTTGTCACCGAATATGCGCAGAGCGAGGAAACCATCTCCCCGCGCGCGCTCGATACCATCGCCACCTGGCTTCGCGCCAACGTCCAGTAGGCGAGGTTCGAATGGGAAGGCCACAACATTTTGTGGCCTTTCTGTTTTCTCCATACGAAATGCGGGCGCGGACCGTGGCGCTGCCCACGGCTGGGAAGAGCAACCATCGCACCGCCGCGTCACGCCTGCCGCGCCCATCCCGCCAGGACTTCTTCATCCGTCACCGGCGCCACGTGATTCCACCATCGACCGCGCGCGATCCCCCACCGAGTAGCGGCGTTTAGAAAGTGGTCTCCCACCTCGTCCGGCGCACCGGCAATTTCTTCCATCAGTCGTTCGAGCGATCCCGCCGTGGTGAAGTTGCGCAACTGGAACAGCCATCGGTTGCGGCTGACGATTCGGTCCACGTTCTCGCTCGAATAGTGCCGCCCGATAGTGGACCGCTGCGTGTGGTGCGCCACCGACGCGGGGCAGAACCAGGAGTCGTAGCCGAGCTTCCGCGCGCGCCAGCCCCATTCCACATCCTCCCAATAGAAAGGATCGTAGACGCGCGGGTTCGCCAGCGTTCTCAGCAGGCTGGTGCGAAACAGCGACGCCCCGCCGCCCGCGTAGAATGCCGGAACCGGCTGCGTGGTCTGCGGTATCCAGTCGTGAATCGTGGCCAGGCCGTCTTCCACCAGCAAGGCTCCCCAGTTGGTTTCGTCGCGGAAGCGCGTGGTGTCCTTGAGGACGATTTGCGACGCGATTGAGAACGTCCCGCCGCGGCGCAGCAGCGCCAACTCGCCGAGCGCCGCCCGCTCCAGCACCACGTCGCTATTCAGCAGGTAGACCCAGTCGTGTCGCACCGTCCGCAGCCCCGCGCGGATCGCGCCGGTGAACCCGAGCGGTCGCGCATGGAATTGCCAGCCGGCCTCCGGGTGTGCCCGCCGCAAGGCGGCGTAGTCGGATTCGGGCGAGCCGTTGACTACCACCACGATCTCGATCGGCTCCGTCCACTCGCGCGCCGCTTCCCGCACGCCATCGAGACATGCCGCGAGTTCCCCGGCGTTGTCCCACTCCGGAATCAGAATCGAGATTCCCGGTGCCCATGCCGGAGCGGTCTGCGCGCGCGGTGCCCGCTGCCGGTGGCGTCGCAGGCGCATTCCCCAGCGGTCGCTGGTTTTCACCAGGCGGCGCAGAGGTTCGAGTGCCGCGGCGCGCCGCGTTCCGCCGGCCGGTAGACGCCGCTCGTCCGCAACTCGATCTGCCACGGGTCTCCCGCGTCCGGCTCGACCGCGACGTCCACCCCGAAGAGCATTGTCTCTTGCGACGGATTGGTCACCTCGCCAGCCGCGGTTCCGTTTACGCGAATTTCGAGTTGGTTCGGACACGTGGGCTCTCCCGGCGGAAGCATGCCGGAGAGATGCAAGGTGCGCGAGCCCGCGCGCGGCTCGAGCACCAGCGCCGCCCGTTGGCTGCTCCAGATGTGATTCTCCCCATGCGGCTCGTGCCATCCATAGAGCAGTTGCGCGTGAAGACCGCGGGCGGCGACGATCTCGCTTGCCCGCGCTCGCGGCAGGTACGCCCGTTTCCACGGGCACGCCCGGCATTCTGCCACCTCGCCCCGCCGGTAGCGCGCGCGAAAGCTTTCGTAGGCCGGTCCGTGCCAGATCTCGCCGATCGGTTGTTCGACAAGGTTGCCCAGTGGAATCCGGTCGAGCGCCTCACACGCTACCACGTCGCCATTCGAGAGGACGTGCGCGGTTTCCCACGGATTCTGCTCGCAGGAGTGGATCAGCGCTCCCTCCGGCAGCGTAGCCGGATACGGAATGGGGACCTCGCCCAGGCCGCCCGCTGGAGCGTCGAGCGTTTCGTTCGAGAGGGTGAAACGGATTCCCGCGTGGCTCTCCTCCGCTGCTCGCACGGCCGCGCGCAAGCGTTCCTGGAACTCGGGCCGCCGCTTGCCATCCACCTCCAGTTCGGTGGGAAACTGCGCCGGGATTTGGTCGCGGCGCATCACGGGGAAGATCGTGATCTCGCCCAGCGCGAGATCGCTGGCCAGCGCCGCCACCTGGCGAAGCTCCGTCAGGTTCGTATCCATGGCGACGAAGGCGAGGTCGACCAGGGGTGCAGCGGGCTCCGCCCATGGGTCGGCCCGGCAGAGTTCCAGAAACCGCTCGAGGCGCGCGCGTAGCGTGTCGAAGGAGCCGTGGCGATAGATCTCGGCGAACTTCTCCGCCGATACGGCGTGGATCGAGACCGTGAGCCGGCCGAGGCCGCTCTGGCTGAGCGGGCCCAGCAGCGATTCGGGCACGCTGGCCAGCGCCGAGACCAGTTCGACCGAGGCTCCCGTGGCTCGCGCCCGCTCGATGGCCGGTATGAGATCCGGATACACGGTCGATTCGCCCGAGCAGTTGAGCAGCAGCTTGCGCGGATCGGAGAGCCCCTCGAGCAACGACGAATAGACCGCGAACGGCAGGTGGCTGCCCTTGCCCCGCCGCAGTTCGCGCGAACAGAAGATGCAGTCGAACGGGCACTTCGAGGTCAGCTCCACCCAGAGCATCCGTGGCGTCGTTGCCGCCGCAAAATCGGTGCTGGCGGGACAGGCGATCGTTTCCCGTCGCCTGTCTTCCGGCTGCCGAACGTCTCGCGTGCCGCCAGCGTCAATCATGCGTGTCCTGGCATCAACCGATCAGCCGCTCGTAGATCGCCATCTGTTTTTCCGCCGCGCGCTCCCAACTAAATGCCGCCAGCTTGTCCGCGTCCGGCGCTTCCAGCTTAAGACGCGTTTCTTCATCCTGCAAGAGGCGCGCGATCGGTTCCGTGAGGTCGCTCACCGCGTCCACCGCGATCAGGCCGTCGAGGCCACTCCTGAGAAAGCCGCGCGCTCCTTCGCGAGTTGAGACGCACACCCTGCCCGCCGCCAGCGATTCGATCACCTTCAGGCATGTGCCGCGGTTGTTGCGTATCGGGTTGACCGTCACTGCACATGCGCGCAGCCATGGCGCGACGTCGTCCACATGATCGTGGACGTAGACGCCCGGTTGGCCGAACGTCTCGCATCCTCTGGCACGCGCGGGCGCATCCACGCCGCCCAGGATGTGAATCCGAATGCCGGGAATCCGGCCGCGTAATGCCGGGTACGTCTCGCCGAGGAATTCCCGGATGCCGTCCCAATTCGGCTGGTATCGGAATGGGCCCAGGAAGAGGAGGTCGCGCAGTTCCGCCGAGGGTGTGTAGGGGCCGCGTATGTCCGCTCCGTTCGGCACCACGCTCACGGGCAGGCCCCGCAGTAGCGCCGCATCCTGTTCGCCGCAGGCGATCAGGTGGTCGAAGCGGCCGATCCACTCCCGCTCGAAGGCGTCCTCGCGCGTTGGTTCCGCGGCGCCGGAGAGCAGACAATCGTGCAGCGTCAGGATCCACGGCGTGCGGCCTTTTCGCCGCCGGGCCAGCAGCGCCAGCTCGACGTACTCGATGTGGACAAGCTGCGGATGGTACGCCGCCATGATCCGTCGCAGCTCGTTTTCGAGCAGCGCGTGCGAGTGGCTCCTCATGCGAGCGATGCGCGGCGGCTCGCCGCTGTCCTGCTCCTTGCGCCCACCGGCAAAGTGTACTGCTTCGAAATGGGCCAGATAGGGTGCGCTCGTGTCTCCGTACGACTGCCCTTCGTCGCTCAGCAGGATCACCCGGTAACGCTGTGCGACGCGCTCAAGCAGGTGGTGAATGCGGTGCGCGCCGCCATGCGTGGGAGGGAACAGCGCATACGGTGCGGCAACCAGAACGGTCGGGCGAGTATCGTCGCGGCGGCGTGGGACGGGATAGTACTTCGTCCGCAGGTGACTCCACGGGAGTTCGTGGACGGGCGCGGCGGATGCCTTGAGCCGGGACAGGAAGACGCGGCAGGCGTTATCCGGCTGCCACAGCGCGGCGTGGGTTTCCGTTTTGCCTTGCATCGCCATCTCGACGAGGTGTTGTGGCGCGAGATGGGTCCACGCGTTCCGCAGGTCGAATTGCAGTTGGTCGCGCCGTCGCGCGTCCGCGGATTGTTCTGGCGCGCGGTTCACCTGGTGGACCCTCGAACCCGGGCAGAAGAGGGCCTCGTATCCGGCCCGCCAGGCGCGGATTCCGATTTCCACGTCGTTCCATTGCGGCGCCAGGTACGGCTCTCCACGGGGCAGCACGGCGCGCAAGACGCAGGCGCGAAAGAGCGCGGCGCGGCTGTCGGCAAAGAGGTTGCCGCGCGTCAAGCCGCTTCCGTCCGGGCTGGCCGCGAAGGGGACGGTCACGTCTCCCTCCAGACGCACATCGTTCCACCCCGATGCGCTGTCTCCCACGATTTGCGAGCCGATGGCGAACACCTGTGGGGCGCGCCAGCGCATGGCTTCCGCGATCGCGCCCGGTTCGATCTCCATCGCGGCGTCCAGCAGGTAGACCCAATCGAAGCGCGCTGCTCGCGCGGCTCGCGTCACACTTTGTGCGAAGCCGCACGCGGCGGGCGAACGCAAGCGGCGGACCGGGAAGTTCGCTCCCGGCGGCGCAATCGCCGGCTGGCCACTTGCCGGCAGCAGGATCAGCTCCAAGGGTTCCGGGATCTCCCGAGCGGCGCGGACGATTGACTGAACGCTATGATCGACTTCGGTGGCCGGCCAGTCCAACTGCGGAAGTATGATGCTGACGCCGGGCTGCCAATCGGTGGCGCCAGCCAGCCGCTGGCCGCCCCATTTTGGTATCCATGGCTGTACGCGGTTAGAAAGCCACAGGGCCCGTACCAGCCATCTCGAATCCGCGGGAGTCCCCTGTGCGCGAGGGGGACCGGGTGCAACGGCGGCGAGTTGCTGCGGAACTGGTGAGCTATCGGTACGGGAAGGCATGTGTAGGCTTGCCTGGCCTTGCCTGCCGTGGGCGCAATCGGGGCGCTCGCTATACAACATTTTGTGGGTGTTTTGTTTTACAGCCGCAAAATGTGGGTTGGTGGGCTTCGCTCCGGTGGCTAGGCTTCCTTGTACATATATTTGATGGCGGGTTTATAGATCAGGATATTGGGCTCGCCTTCCCGATTCACCTTCAGGCAGCACTTGTCGTACCACTCGATGACGCCGTGCAGCGTTTCGCCGTCGCGCAGCACGAAGACCATCGGCGTCTTCGCCTGCATCTGCTTCACGTAATAGAAATTCTCCGCATTGGTCTGGTCCGGCGGGACAGGCTTCTTCTGCGTTTGGACGGCCGGGCGGCGGGGTGGACTAATCTGCTCCTTGATCTCGTTCAGCGACGGACGAATGAGCTTGCGATTGACGGTCTCCACTGAATGCCATCCTTATGAAGAGAATCTGATTGACCGCCGCCCGTTGGCGACACAGTGGCGGCTCTGTCTTT
Source organism: Bryobacterales bacterium (assembly GCA_003157745.1). Taxonomy (GTDB): domain Bacteria; phylum Acidobacteriota; class Terriglobia; order Bryobacterales; family Bryobacteraceae; genus Bog-375. The sequence continues at coordinate 11,185 of PMKM01000215.1, forward strand.
GAGTTCGAATTCCGACTTGACTCATAAATAACATAATGAGACCCGCGAAGCAACGATTCCCGGGGTAATTCGTGCACAACTGCGCGGCGCAGCCTGCCGTTCGCTAAGTGGCCAGCGGATAACGAAGAGTGTCGAGCAGCCAATCGCGATTCTGCCGGACATCGGCGGTGAGGCGTTCGCAGAGTTCCTCGCGCGTGTCGAACAGGCGGTAGCCATCGGCAGCTCGCAGGTAGCCGCGCGCGTTGGGCTCGCGCGCAAAGACGGCGGCTTCGCCTTCTGCCTCCACCATGCGGGCGTACCGGCGCCGGTTGTCGAGCAGGGCTTTCACCAGGAACGGCATGACGATCGAGTAGTCGGACTGCATGCTCTCGGTGGTCTGTAGGTAAGTGTCCTTGTCCACCTTGCCCCAGGTGACCGCTTCGGCCGGCGGGCAGGAAGAGAGCGAACCATCGGTGACGGGCGCGGTGACGATCTGCACGTCGAATTGATAGCCGCGCACGTTCGGCAATCCGAGCACCTGACCCAGCGCGGGCTCCGGCTGCAAATTGTAATTCTTGGGAACGCCACCACCCAGAATGACCGTGCCGAGCGCGTGGGCGGGATGGTCGAACAAGCCCCACCGATGGTATGCGCAGGCCTCGAAAACTTCGGCGTGCAAGTCGAGATCGAAAGCGTAATTCGGAATCAGCCCGGCCTGGCGCATGGCCCACAGCTTCATGGAATTCAGAAACACGCTGCCATCGCCGGGGGCGCCGACGAAAACCGGGATCGCCCGCCGCCAGCAGGTGGAGAGGAGCCCCGGATCGACCGAGTGGCGCCGTTCCTCGGCGGCATAATGCTTGCCGAGGAGGAAGCGTAGTTCGGTGCCGGTCATCTTGCGCTGAAACTCGGGCTCGGCCAGAACGGCGCTGAGGAAGCGGTCCTGATCGAACAGCACGCCCTCATCGAAGGCCATGTCGGTGACGCGTATGGTGCCTTCGTCGCGCAGCGCAGCGTCGTCGCAGAAGATGGGGACTTCGTGGATGGGGCCGGACTTGTAGGCTTCGAGACTGCGGTGGCCGTCGTGATAACAAACCGCGTCGGTGGTGCTCAGATATGCCACCCACCCGGTTTCGAGGAGCGGAATCATCCAGGTCTGGTGCTGGCCGGAAACCGTGACCGGCCCGGCGACGGCCAGCGTGAGCGGGCAGCCGAGGCCGATGGCGCGGTCCAGGATCTGATAGATGCGGCGCAGATAGGCGCCGCCAAATGCCGGCAGGCAGTGCGTGAAGAGCTCGTCGAGCGTGTCGCATTCATCCACGCGCCGCACCTTTACATAGCGGCGTCCGCAGTTCTGCGCGCCGGTTTTCTGTTCCTCGTACATGATTCTTTGACCATAGCACGGCGGGCGGGAAGGGCTTGGTCCGGCGGGGCGTCACCCGAATTCCGCAGAGCGGGCGGGCTATAAAGTCAGGCCGGGGGAGTGACGATTACCGTGTAGATGCGATCAAGATCTTCGGGCGAGTAGTAGTCGATTTCGATACGGCCCTTAAGCTTCGCCTTCTCGACAATACGAACCTTGGTACCCAGGACGCGCTCGAGCTCGTGAATGGCGGCCTTGACGTTGGGATCGGTGTCGACTTCGTCGACGTGTTTGGGTTTGCGGCCCTCGAGCATGCGCTGGGTGGTGCGCTCGGTCTGGCGCACGCTCCAGCCCTGGGCAACAGCTTTTTCCGCGACTTCGCGCTGCAATTCGACGTTGGGAAGGGAACAGAGGCAGCGTGCGTGGCCGGCCGAGAGACGGCGTTCGGAAACCAGTTGCTGGAGATCGGCGGGGAGTTGCAGGAGGCGAAGGAGATTGACGATGGTGGTGCGGTCCTTGCCGGTACGCTGCCCGATCTGATCGGGGCTGAGCAAGAGTTCGCGGGCGAGACGGTCAAAAGCAACGGCGGCTTCGATGGGGTTGAGATCCTCGCGCTGGATATTCTCGATGAGGGTGACTTCGAGGAGACGGTCGTCGGGGATATCGCGAACCACGACCGGGACGGTATCCTGGCCGGCCAGTTTGGCGGCGCGCCAGCGACGTTCACCGGCGATCAACTGGTAACGGTCGCCAGCCCTGCGGACTACCAACGGTTGGATGATGCCGTTGGCGCGGATGGATTGCGCGAGTTCGGAGAGGCGTTCACTTTCAAACACGCGCCGCGGCTGCAGCGGGTTTGGGTCGATGCTGCCGATGGTAACGCTGAGGGTCGCTTGGTCGGTTTGGGCTGCCGCCGGCGCGGGCGGAGGCGCGGGTTGGTTGGTCGGGCGCGTAGGCAGCAGAGCGCCGAGGCCCCTACCGAGCGCCTTGCGAGGATTCTCTGTTTTGTTCATGGTCCAGAATTTCTTTGGCCAGCCTGATATAGCTTTCAGCGCCTTTCGAGCGAGGGTCGTAGGCGAGGATGGTCTTGCCGAAACTGGGCGCTTCGGCCAGGCGAACGCTGCGGGGGACGATGGTCGTGAAGACCTGGTCCGAGAAAAAGTCCCGGAGGTCGTTCGCGACTTGGCGGGTGAGGTTCGTGCGATCGTCGTACATGGTGAGGAGGATGCCCTCGACCTGCAAGGGATGCTGGAAGGCATCGCGGATGCGATCGATGGTATCCATGAGCTCGGAAACACCCTCGAGGGCGAAGAACTCGCACTGGATAGGGACCAGGACGGAATCCGCCGCGATCAGGGCATTGAGTGTGAGGAGGTCGAGGGCTGGCGGGCAATCGATCAAGATGAAATCGAACTGGTCGCGAATGCTCTGGATGCGCGCGCGGAGGCGGAATTCGCGATTGGGAATATCGACCAACTCGAGGTTGGCGCCGACGAGGTTCTTGTCGGCGGAGATCAGCGATAAGCCGTCGAATGCCGTAGCCACGATGGCATCCTGCGGCGAGGAGTCGCCGAGGATGACGTGATAGATGCTGGGACGGTTGGGATCCTTGGCGACGCCGAGACCACTGGTGGCGTTTCCTTGAGGGTCGGCGTCGATGACGAGGACTCGGAGATCGTTGGCCGCCAGCGCAGCGGCAAGGTTGATGGCGGTGGTCGTTTTGCCGACGCCGCCCTTCTGATTCGCGATTGCAAATACCCGGCTCAAGCGGTCATACTACCACGAAGCTGGCTTCGAGAGAAGCTTGTGTTTCACGTGAAACAACCAGCGTCACGTTTCACGTGAAACAGGCACTTAGGTGTGACGCCCTGACGCGCCTCCGCGAGCGCGGTCGATGGTGTGCCTTTGCGAGCCCCGTCGCCCTCACGCCACTTGCAGATTCGATTGCGTGAGCGCCGCCGATTCCGACACCAGCGAGCGCTGCAGGCTCATCAGCGATTGACGCATCGACACCAAGTCCCGCTCCGCGCTGCCAAAATTCCCCATCTTCGAAATAACCGCCCGGTGCAAACGGGTAAACAGGCGAAAGACTCGGGGATCGCGCCAGCCGCGCTTGGTCTCCTCACGCATGATGTTGATCGCCTCCGCGGCAGTGTATGCGGCCTTATAGGGACGCGCCGAGGTGAGCGCATCGTAAATATCCGCGATCTGGAGAACGCGCGCGAGCAGCGGAATCTGATCGCCGCGCAGACCATCGGGATACCCCGTGCCGTCCCACCGCTCATGATGGTGACGAATGATCGGCAACACCGGAGCAAGAGCCTTCAGATGACGGCAGATCTCTTCGCCACGGACGGTGTGACTCCGCATGGTCACCCACTCCTCCTCCGTCAGTTTGCCCGGCTTGAAGAGGATGGCGTCCGGGATTCCCACTTTTCCGACGTCGTGCAGATAGCCGCCGCGATAGAGCGCCAGCAGGCTTACCTGATCGAGTCCCAATGCAACGCCGAGCGTAACGCTAATGAAACTCAGTCGTTCGCAGTGATCGCCAGTGTTCGCATCGCGCTGTTCCACGGCTTGCGCCAGGGCGAAGACGATCTCCTCGGTTTCGTCCAGCCCAGCCCGCCCGCGATGCTCAGCGCGCATCTCGTCGGTACGCTGCGCGCAGGTCTTGAGCAGATCGGCCCAGTCCTCGCGCGGGCCAGGACGTTCGACGTCCACACCCCACGGGGTCCGGGAGCCACGCCTGAGTTGTCTCCGTTCCATTGCTACAGGAGTTATCGGCGGTGCTGGCAGAATCCTTAGCCCAGCAGGGCAAAAAAACGAGCAGGGTAGGCGGATCTTCCCAGGCAGTCCGATCCGGTGCCGAGATGCCCATACCGGTGGTGCCTCTCAGACAGTCGCCGCAGGCGCGTCGCTCGACTCCAACCGAAGACTGGCCCCGGAGCAGTGGCCACATACCACACTTGTAGTATTCCATCAAAACCCGGCGCTTATCGCGTTACGCTGAACTGCCTCCATCAGAGAATTGAATACGCACGAATGATCGCTGGATGCTCGAAGTGTGACGGGACGGAAAGCTAATGCGGTTCCGCCCTCCCAAGACCGAACAATGCCATTCAAGACGGTGCAACGCCAGCGCGCGCGCCCAGCCTTGGCGGTGGTTCTACGCGGGAGGGAAACAGATGTCGCAGCGACGAGCCGATGGGCTGGTGGATGCAATCGCGCGCATCAAATAGTGATGGATCCCTCGTCTCCGTAGCCCTGGCTGGCGACGAACTCGTGAATCTGCCGGTTCGCGACCGCCAGCGGACTGCACAGCGGGAAGACCGACCAGGCGATGGAGAGGGGAACCGACTCGGGGCCCCGTTCGCTGTCGAACCTCTGTTGGATGGGCTTATCCAGGAAGCGATTCAAGCGGGCCCGGACTCGATCAATGGGCTCGCCGCTGGCCATCAGCGCGACTATAGCCGGGCCGGACCAGCGGAACAGGCGGTCGCCGGATTCGAGCACTCTGACGAGAATCTGCTTGAGCCCGGCAATGGCGTCATCGCCTGCCGCGCGACCGAAACGCAGGTTGATATGACGTGCCGTACCCAGCACAAACACGCCAACGTGCTTCGCTTCGGCGGTGGCCAGAGTGGACACAAACTGCGTTCGCGCGGCGGCCTCACAGGGCAACTGGGTAACCGGGTCGAGGCCCTGCTTGCGAGATATTTCGACGCGCAGCGACTGGACCAGGGCTTCCGACGCGTCCTCTTGTTGTTTGGCTTCCGCGCGGATAGCGCCGAGACAGTCCCGGAGGGCCGCCTTGAGAGAAGACACATCATCGGCGTAAACGGCGTGCTCGACATCGTCACCCAACTGCCGGAGGCGCGCCACGCCGCTTCCGCCAACGCCTCCGATGGCGATTACCGTGCGCGCGAGCATGCCGATCATCTCCTGCATTTCGGTGCCCTGGGCCTGCATCACTCGGCCCGCGTCTCGCGAGTACTCGCCGATCGCCTGCACGGCGGCACCGGCGCTCCCCAACAAGTTCGCGACGGTGGTTTCGGAGGCAATGCCCTCGCGAATCCCGCCAAGCCGTCTGCGGAAGTCCTGGCGCGAGTCGCGACCCAGGTCCAGGGCATGGGTGGCCACACCATCCAGTAACATGCAGATCACTCTACGATAGGCGGCCTCCTCCTCCGATTTTGCCAAAAACCGCTTGATACTCGTCAATGCCATTGCCCGCAATCTCCTCCAAGCCACTTATCGGTACGATAGCGGCCTCTAATAGGAGTAGTAGACCCACAACTCCGGTCCTATCGAGGCATCATTCTAAGGTCCCAAATTCCGAATCCCCATCAAAGCGGCGGCCAACTCGCTCATTCTGCGGGCCGCCAGTCCAGTTGGGTCGTATCGGCCCGATCAGTAGACTGATGGACCCAAGACCGGACCGTAGTACAGCAAGCAGAATGCTCTCGGCCCAGGACCGACGGGCTATACATCGCGCGGCAACCGGGTCGAAACCTCACTTGGCGAGCACCCAGACCGCGCCGGGCGGAGGTCTTCCGGGGGCGGCGGTCATTGCGGCGTCATCCTCTATTCATGCGGACGCAGTAATCTGGAACGAACGGGTACCCATGCTACGGCTACGCATCACGGTTCGGCTACTGCTGTGTTTCCTTCCGCTGACGGCTTCCTCGGCGCTAGTGCTGCGCTGGTTGGTCCCCGAGGCGCCGCTCCGGCACGTGTTAGCCGCCTCGGCCGTGGTGGGACTGGTTGGCGCCATCATATTGGGTATCTTCCTGGGGACACAAGACCGGCGGGCACGGGCGCTCCGGCGGGGGCTGCAACGGTTGCTCGACACCGCTAAAAGCGAGGGGCAACAGGCGGGCGACGAACTGGACCACCTGGCGGGCACTCTCGAACACGCCACGCGGCGCGTGCGTGCGATGATCGAGAAGCTGCAACGGGAGAACTCGCGGCGGGAAACGATTCTGGGCAGCATGGTGGAGGGCGTGGTCGCGGTGGACCCGCTGCTGCGCATCACTTTCGCCAATCGCGCCTTCGCCGAGATCATGGGCGCGGCGGCACCGCCGGCGGCCGGCACGCCGCTGGTCCAACTATCGCGCGACCACGCTTTGCACGAAATGTTCGCCGCCGTGTTCGCCGAGGGCCAGCCGCTACGGCAGCGGCTGATCCTCTCCGCCACAACGCGATCCTTCGAGGTGCAGGTGGCGCCGCTCGCGGGCGATCCGAAGCGCGGCGCGATTGCGACGCTCTACGACATCACCGGTCTCGAGCGGCTGGAGCGCGTACGCAAGGATTTCGTAGCCAACGTCTCGCATGAACTGCGCACGCCGCTGGCGGCGATATGCGGCTATGCCGAGACACTGATCGAAGGAGGCCTCGAAGATCCCGCCAACAGCGGCCAATTCGTCGCGATCATCCTGGCGAAGGCGCGCCAGTTGACCAATATCGTGCAGGACCTGCTGATCGTCTCCAGCCTCGAAAGCGCCAAGCCGCCGGCGCCCGAACCAATTTCGTTACGGGAAAGCATAGACTCGGCGCTGCGCACCGTGGAGCCGCTCGCCAAGACCCGCGGCATCACGCTGGTGTGCGATTCGTTTGCGGATCTGGAAGTGCTCGGTCACGAACTACGCCTGGAACAGGTGTGGGTGAACCTGCTCGAGAACGCGATCAAGTTCAACCGGCCGGCGGGCGAAGTCCGCGTGGACGTGGTGCGCGATCCGGAGCGCGCGCTGGTGCGCGTTCGCGACACCGGATCGGGGATACCGTCGCGCGATCTGCCTCGGATATTCGAACGCTTCTATCGCGTGGACAAGGCCCGCTCGCGCGCCACCGGCGGCACCGGGCTCGGCTTGGCCATCGTCAAACACGCCGTAGAGCAGATGGGTGGCTCGGTGAGCGTGGAGAGTCAACTGGGCCAGGGCTCGGTTTTCACCGTCGCGCTGGCATCGATCGAGAACGGCGCGCGATCCGCCCAGGCGACGGATGAAGGCACGGGGCGCGGGTAAGCTTGCACCATGCGGCAGGGGCTGCGACAGCCTGTGCGCCGAAGCAAGAAGCCTCCAGACCAATCTCGCAACGGCACGCAAGAATGCGCGCGAACGGGAGGGCGTGAGTATTCCGCCACACCCGGATCTACGGGTGGCAGTACTGGGGCAGAGAATAACCTCCCCGCAAACCAACCTTAATCGTTTAGTAACATCCGGCCGATATACTCGCAGTTCAACCTATGAAACTCACTGTCTCTACGCTAAGCGTGTGTATGCTTGCCATGAGTATCCTGCCGGTCTGCCAGGCTCAGGGAAGCGATCCAAACGATATAGAGCTCCTAAAAGCGAAGCTGGCCGAGCAGCAGAAGCAGCTCGAAGTTCTTCGCCAATCGGTCGACGCTCAGCAGAAGCTGATCGATCATCTGACCGCGCCGGCTGCCACGCCGGCGGAACAAGCCGCGGCACCGGCGGCGGCGGCGGCGCCCGCGGCGCAGCAGACAGCGGCACCCTCAGCTCCGCTGCAACTGCAAATCGGCAACGTGACGATTCAGCCGATAGGATTCATGGATGCCACCGCGGTGTGGCGCAACGAAGCGCCGGGTTCGGGCGTTGGTAGCAGCTTCGGCAGCGTGCCGTATTCCAGCGCGGTTCCCGGCGGCAAGCTGGACGAGATGCGCTTCAGCCCGCAGAACTCGCGGCTCGGCTTCCGCGTCGACGGGAACTGGAAGGGTCTCAAATTCATCGGCTATAATGAGTTCGACTTCAACGGCACCAGCGGCTCGAACGGGATTGGCGTCACCAACGGCGCGTTCGTGCCTCGCCTTCGCCTGTTCTGGGTGGACACACGCAAGGGCCCCTTTGAGTTCCTCGCCGGGCAGAGCTGGAGCCTGTTGACGCCCGGACGCAGCGGCATCTCGCCATTGCCAGGCGACATCTTCTTCACTCAGGTCATAGACCTGAACTACGTGCTCGGGTTGACGTGGACCCGCCAGCCGGGATTCCGCTTTGTCGTGCATGGGCCGCAGGATAAGGTCGCGTTCGGTGTCGCCTTCGAGCAACCCAACCAATACATGGGCGGCTCGGGCGGCGGACCTCAGATCACGCTGCCGACGGCTCTCGCCGGCCTGCTCGGTACCCAGTTGGACAACACGTCCACCTCGTATCTCAGCACGCCGAACCAGATGCCGGACATCATCGCCAAGGTCGCATTCGATCCGATCAAGCGCGTTCACCTCGAAGTCGCCGGCCTGGTGCGGGACTTCAAAGTGTACAACCTCACGACCGGTGCGCCGACTTCGGGACAGACGTTCTCAAAGGTGGGCGCGGGCGGATCGCTCAATGCCAATTTCGAACTCTTCAAGAACTTCCGCCTCGTCAGCAATAATTTCTATAGCGATGGCGGCGGCCGGTACATCTTCGGTCAAGCCCCCGACCTGATCATTCGCAGCGATGGCAGCATCAGCCCGATTCACGCCGCCAGCATGATACAGGGCATCGAAGCCAACGTGACGAAGACGACTCTGCTCTACGCCTATTTCGGCGGTATCTGGATCAGCAAGAACACTGCGCTCGACGCCAATGGCACCACCAAGATCGGTTACGGCTACCTCGGTTCGGCCAACAGCCAGAACCACATCGAACGCGAGTACACGTTCGGCATCAACCAGACGGTTTGGAAAGACGCGAAGTATGGCGCCATCAACGTGATGGGCCAGTACGAATACCTCAGGCGCAACCCCTGGTACATCGCGCTGAACGCGCTGGACCATGCCGCCGACAGCACCATCTACTTCAACGTCCGGTACACACTGCCGGGCGCGGCACCGGCCAAGAAGTAGCCGGGAATTCATCCAGGCTTAACCCGCCTGTAACAGTCTGCGTTCGAAACTAGAGGAGTAACCATCCATGAAGATACCGATTGCAGTGGCAGGAATTATGCTGGCCGGCGCCGCGCTTGTCTCCGCGCAGGCGATCAACGGCGCGGGAGCGACGTTCCCGTACCCGATTTACGGAAAGTGGTTCGAGGAATTCCGGCAGAAGAACCCTTCCGTCGAGATCAATTACCAGTCCAAGGGCTCGGGCGCGGGCATCGCGCAGCTCACCGAAGGCACGGTGGATTTCGGCGCCTCCGACAAGCCGATGGACGAAACCCAACTGGCGGCGCTGAAGATTCCGGCGTTGCACTTCCCGACGGTGCTGGGCGGCGTGGTGCCGACTTACAACCTGCCGGGCATCCCAGACCTGAAGTTTTCTTCCGAAGCGATCGCGGGCATTTTCCTGGGTCAGATCACCAAGTGGAACGACCCGAGAATCGCCAAAGCCAATCCGGGCGTGAAGCTGCCGGCGACGGACATCATCGTGGTACACCGCGCGGACGGCAGCGGGACGACGTTCGTGTTCACGGATTACCTATCGAAGATCAGCCCGGCATGGAAATCCGGTCCGGGATCGAACACCTCGATCAAGTGGCCGGCGGGCGTGGGCCAGCAAGGCAACGAGGGCGTGGCGGGGATGGTGAAACAGACCCAAGGCGCCATCGGATACGTCGAACTGATCTATGCGCTGAAGAACAAGATGGAATACGGTAGCGTCCAGAACGCGGCGGGCGTGTACCTGAAGGCCACCCTGGACACAGTGACCGCGGCGGCGGCGGGCGCGGCGAAGAATATGCCGGCCGACTTCCGCGTTTCCATCACCAACTCTCCGGGTAAGGACGCGTATCCGATCGCGAGCTTTACCTGGCTGCTGATTCCGACCCACATCCCGGACGCGCAGAAACGGACGGCGCTGGTCAACTTCCTGAAATGGATGCTCACCGACGGCCAGAAGAACTGCGCGGAACTCGGTTATGCGCCGCTGCCGAAGCAAGTGGTTGCGCAAGAACTGAAGCAGATTTCCAAAATCAACTAACATGGCGGCCCCGGCAACATCCTACGCTTCCTTCCGGCGCAGCTTGATCGTGACGGGTGACGAGGTCGCACATCTCGTCACCCTCGCCTTCGGCGCGACGGTAGTATTGATCACCGTGCTGCTGGTGTGGAACCTGTGGGGCGCGTCGGCGGCCTCGCGCAGCAAGTTCGGCATCGGCTTCCTGTGGGGAACCAACTGGGACCCGAACGCGAACGACTTCGGCGCCCTGCCCTTCATCTATGGGACGGTGATGACGTCGCTTATGGCGCTGGTGCTTTCGGTGCCGCTGGGCGTGGGAGCGGCGATCTTTCTAGCCGAGATGGCCCCGCCGGGCCTTTCTTCGGCTTGCACGTTTCTGGTGGAACTTCTGGCCGCGGTGCCCAGTGTGATTTACGGAATGCTGGCAATCTTCACGGTGGTTCCGCTGATGCACGACTATGTCGAACCGGCGCTCAAAGGCGCCTTCGGCTACCTGCCGCAGTTTCAGGGACCGATGCTCGGGGTCGGGTATCTGACGGCGGCGGTCGTATTGGCTATTATGACGTTTCCCTATATCATCGCGATCTCGCGCGAGGCGCTGCTCGAAGTGCCGCGCGATCAGCGGGAAGCCGCGCTGGCGCTGGGCGCGACGCGCTGGGAGACCACGTTCAAAGTGGTAGTGCCCTACGCGCGGCTGGGAATCCTGGGCTCGATCTTCCTCGGCCTGGCGCGAGCGCTGGGCGAAACGATGGCGATCACGATGGTGATCGGCAACGACAGCATCATGCACGCTTCCTGGTTCGCGCCGGGCTACACCATCGCCGCCGTGCTCGCCAACGAATTCGCCGAAGCCACCGGAAAACTGTACACCGGTGCATTGGTCGAGTTGGGCCTGGTCCTGTTCCTGGTCACGATGGTGATTAACGCGCTGGCGCGTCTGCTGGTGATCGCCACTACGCGGAAAGGATCCGCTAAGGCCGCATGAACCGCCTGACATTCCGCAAGATCGTCAACAACGTGATGCTGACGGCGACCGGGCTTTGCACGCTGCTCACCGTCTCGATCCTGTTCCTGATTCTCGGCTACCTGGTTTATAACGGTGGCAAGTCGCTCGACTGGGGATTCTTCACCAAGCTGCCGCTGCCGCCGGGCGAAGATGGCGGCGGCATGGCCAACGCGATCGTCGGCAGCGCGGAGATGGTGGCGCTGGCGGCGCTCATAGGGCTGCCGATCGGGTTCATGGGCGGCCTTTACCTGGCCGAATTCAGCGGCAAGTTCCTCGGCTTCGCGATTCGCTACACGGCGGACCTGTTGAACGGGGTGCCATCGATCGTGATCGGCATTTTCGCCTGGGCGCTGATCGTGGTGCCGATGCACGGGTTTTCCGCCCTGGCAGGAGCGATCGCGCTGGCCATCATGCTGATTCCGATTTCGATGCGCACGACGGAGCAGTTTCTTTCGACCGTGCCGAATTCGCTGCGCGAAGGCGCGCTGGCGCTGGGCGCGCCCAAGTGGAAGGTGCTGGCCACCGTGATCGTGCCGGCCGCCATGAAAGGCATCCTCACAGGGATGATTCTCGGTGTGGCGCGCGTGGCTGGAGAAACCGCGCCGTTGCTCTTCACCGCGCTGAACAACCAGTTTTGGCCGCGCGGCCTCCGCCAGCCCGCGGCGTCCCTGCCAGTCATGATTTACACCCATGCCATCTCGCCTTACGACGACTGGCACCGCCAGGCCTGGGCGGCCGGCCTGGTGCTGCTCGCGATGGTACTGGTCACCAACATTGCCGCCCGCTGGATCCTCTCGCGAGGCATCAGCGTGCAGAAGGGATAACCGATGGACACCATGCCAGACTCGCTCGCGCCGGAACAGAAGACCCACGTGCCCGCGGTGACGCCGGCCCCATCCGACCACAAGGCCGCGGGCCGCACGAAGATTTCCGTCAAGCACCTGAACTTCTATTACGGAAGCTCCCAGGCGCTGCACGACATCAACGTCGAGATTCCGGAGAAGCAGATCACGGCGTTGATCGGTCCTTCGGGATGCGGCAAGTCGACGTTCCTGCGCACGCTGAACCGGATCAACGACATGGTGCGGCACGCGCGCTTCGAAGGCACCGTGGACGTGGATGGGGAGAACGTGGTCGAACTCGATGCGACCAATCTGCGGCGCCGCGTCGGGATGGTGTTTCAGCGCCCGAATCCGTTCCCCAAGTCGATCTTCGACAACGTGGCGTATGGCATCCGGGTGAACGGGCTGAAGGGGAGCGGCTCGATGCACGATAAGGTCGAGCACAGCCTGCGGCGCGCGGCGCTGTGGGAGGAAGTGAAAGACAAGCTGCACGATTCGGCGTACTCGCTTTCGGGCGGCCAGCAGCAGCGGTTGTGCATCGCGCGCGCGCTGGCGGTGGACCCGGAAGTGCTGCTGCTGGACGAACCGTGTTCGGCGCTGGACCCGATCGCGACCGCGAAGATCGAAGACCTGATGTTCAGTTTGAAGGACCAGTGCACGCAGGTGATCGTCACGCACAACATGCAGCAGGCGGCGCGCGTGGCGGAATTCACGGGATTCTTCCTGCTGGGCAAGCTGATCGAGTTCGATCGCACGGCGGTGATATTCAAACGGCCCCGAAAACAGGAAACGGAAGATTACATCACCGGCCGCTTCGGGTAGACTGAATGCAAACGGAAGGTACCGCGCAGGAACACACGATGCTTCATTTTCGCGAAGAGCTTGAAGAGCTGCAAAGCAAACTACTCGAGATGGGTGGCCTGGTAGAGGCGGCGATCCACAACAGCGTTCTGGCGCTTGTCGATCGCGACGAAGACAAGGCCAAGGAAGTAATGTGGAACGAGGCGCTGGTCAACCAGAAAGAGATCGAGATCGACGAGTTGGCCACGCGCATGCTGGCGCTCTTTCAGCCGATGGCGCGCGACCTGCGCTTCATCACGGCCGTGATCAAGATCAACAACGACCTGGAGCGGATGGGCGACCTGGCGGTGAACATCACCGAGCGCGCGTTGACGCTGATGCGCGAGCCCGCGGTGAAGCCGCTGATCGACATACCGCGCATCGCCGACCTGGCGGAGAGCATGGTGCACCGCGCGCTCGATGCGTTCGCCAAGCACGATGCCGAGATGGCGCGCGACGTGCTGCTGTCCGACGATGCGGTGGACCGCCTGCGCGACGCGGTCTACGACGAGCTGCTGAGCTTCATGCAGGAAGAGCGCAGCACGATCAACCGGGCGGTATCCCTGATGTTCATCGCGCAAAACCTGGAGCGGATCGCGGATCACTCGACCAACATCGCGGAGGACGTGCTGTTCGCCGTGAAGGGCATCGACGTGCGGCACCACGCGGAGACGGTGGAGTAGGCGCGACTATTCGTAGCGTAGGACTTCGGCGGGGGCGATCCTGGTCGCGTTGCGCGCGGGATATAGGGTGGCCAGGAAGCTGACCAGGATAGCCACGCCGGCGATCCAGACCCCATCGAGCCAATGGGCTTCGAAGGGCACGAAGCTCAGCGAGTAGACGGCTTCATCCAGGCGCAACCAGCGATACTTGTCGGCGAAATAGGCGAGCGTGTAGCCGCCGACCAGGCCGATGGCGCTGCCGACGACGCCGATCATCAATCCCTGCAGCATGAAGATGCGGCGGATTTGCGCGGTGCGCGCGCCCATCGACATCAGGATGCCGATGTCGCGATACTTCTCCATCACCATCATTACCAGGGTAATGAAGATGTTCAGCGCGGCGACCAGCAGGATCAGGCCGATCACGATCATGGCCACGATGCGCTCCATATAGAGGGCGCCGAGGAGTTGCTTGTTGCGCTCCTGCCAGGTGGTGGTGGTGTAGCGGCTGCCGGCGACGCGCTCGACGGCGCGCGCGATCACAAGCGCGCGATTCAGGTCGTCCACTTTCAACTCGATCTGGTTGATGACGTCCTCGAGCGAGAGCGCCTTCTGCGCCGCGGCTATGGAGGTGAAGGCCCACATGTCGTCGATATCGAAGAAGCCGGTTTCGTAGATCCCGCACACCTTGAAACGGCGAATGGCGGGGCGCGGGCCGAACGGGGTCAACTCGCCTTCCGGACTGACGAGCGTGATGTTGTCGTTGACCCTCATGCCGGTGTCTTCGGCGAGGCGCGCGCCGAGGACGATGCCGGGCGGCGAGGCATTCGGATCGCGCAAACGCGCGGTCGAACCGGATTTCAGATGGCGCAGGGCGTCGCTGATGGAGAGTTCGGAATCGACCTCGACGCCTTTCAACACCGCGCCGTGCGATTGGACGGCGCCGGAGAGAAAGACCGGCGTGTAAAGCGCGGGCGAAACGGCGGTGACGTGCGGGGTCGAGCGCAAGCGGGCGGAAAGATCGCGCCAGTTGTCGATGCCGTTGTTCAACTTCTCCGAAACATTGATGTGAGCCATGGCGCCGAGCAGGTTGCGCTCAAGGGTGTTGCGGAAGCCGGTGGTGACGGCGATGGCGATGACGAGCGACATGACGCCGACGGCCACGCCGAGCACGGAGATCGCGGTGATGACGGAGATCACGGAAGCGCCGCGGTGGGCGCGAAGGTAGCGCGCGGCGACGAATAGCTCAAAGCGGTAGCGGGTCATGATCGGCGTTACGCAGCCCTTTCGCGGACTCATAGTGCCACGGCGCAGGCCGGGCATGCCCGGCCCCTACGGGCGTTTGGCCTCGTTGTCCAACTCGCGCAACGAGCGCACCAGATCGACCGGGCCTTCGGGGCGCAGGAGGGGGAAGAGAATCACGTCGCGGATGGATCGGGAGCCGGTGAGGATCATGGTGAGGCGGTCGATCCCGATGCCTTCGCCGCCGGTCGGGGGCATCGCGTAAGAGAGAGCGCGGACGTAGTCTTCGTCCATCTGGTGGGCCTCATCGTCGCCGCGTTCGCGCAGAACGATTTGCATTTCGAAGCGGCGGCGCTGCTCCTGCGGATCGTTCAACTCGGTGTAGGCGTTGCCGAGTTCCATGCCGGCGGCGTAAATCTCGAAGCGCTCGACGAAGGCGGGGTCGTCGGCCTTGGTCTTCGAAAGCGGCGAGGTTTCGACCGGGTAATCGTAAATAATGGAGGGCTGAATCAGCTTGCTTTCGACCCGCTGCTCGAAAATGTCGGCCAGCGCTTCGCCGGCGGTTGGCTTGCCGGAATGGCGCAGCAGCCAATCGCGACTGGCGACATCGTCGAGGGTCGGACGGTCGTCGCCTTCCCAGAAGCGCACGATGGCTTCGCTCATGGTGTAGCGTTCGAGGTGGCTGAAATCGAGGTGCTCGCCGCAGTATTCGATATCGGTCGAACCGGCGGCATCGAGCGCGGTCTGCTTGAGCAGGGCTTCGGTGAGATCCATCAGGCCGCGGTAATCGGTGTAGGCCTGGTAGAACTCGAGCATGGTGAACTCGGGGTTGTGATGGGTGGAGAGGCCCTCGTTGCGGAAATTGCGATTGATTTCGTAGACGCGCTCGAGGCCGCCGACGACGAGGCGCTTCAGGTAGAGCTCCGGCGCGATGCGCAGGTAAAGATCGATATCGAGGGTGTTGTGATGCGTGACGAAAGGGCGCGCGGCTGCGCCGCCGTAGAGCGGCTGCATCATCGGCGTTTCGACGTCGATGAAATCGAGCGCTTCAAGCTGGCGCCGCAGCGAGGCGACGATGCGCGCGCGGGTGACGAAGACTTTGCGCACTTCGGGATTGGCGATCAGATCGAGGTAGCGCTGGCGGTAGCGGATCTCGACATCTTCGAGGCCGTGCCACTTCTCGGGCATGGAGAGCAGCGTCTTCGAAAGGAAGTCGAGCCTCTCGGCGTGGATGCTGAGCTCGCCGGTGCGGGTGCGGAAGAGGTAGCCTTCGACGCCGACGATGTCGCCGATATCGAGCAGCTTGAAAAGCTGGAAATCGCGCTCGCCGACGGCATCCTTTTTGACGTAGATCTGGAACCGCTCGCCGTTCTGCTGCAAGTGGGCGAAACCGGCCTTGCCCATGTGGCGAACGGTCATCATGCGGCCGGCCACGCGGACGCGGACTTCGGGCAAGAGCTCCTCGGCGGTCTTCGTGGCATAGGCGGCCAGGATCGCGGGAATCGTGTGGGTGAAATCGAAACGATGGCCATAGGCGCGGTACCCGAGGGCCTCGATTTCGCGGATGCGCTCCAGGCGCTGCTTGAGTAGGTCGTCTTCGAGCGACAAGAAATTCTCCTGTGAAAGGAAACACCTATTATAAGGCTTCGGTTCACCGTAACTGAGCGGAGGTGGCATTTCTGGTCGACCTGACGGCAGCCACGCCTACAGAAGGCCGGCCAGGCGGAGGGCTTTCCGGGCGGTGGTGCTGAGGGGGATCGTGGCGGCGTCGCGCGGGTCGAGCCAGCGGAAGGGCGCGGCGGTGGGGAGGCGAGCGGGGGCGGGCGCGGGGCTCACGGTGAAGATATAGCGATGATGGGTGATGGTGTGGCGGAACTGGCCGGCGGGCGCGCCGGGGCGGACGGCGGGCAGGTGCTCAGGCGACGGAAGGTCCCAAAAGCCGGGCATGCGGGGCTCGCTCAAGGCGCGCTGGCGAAGCAGAATGCGGCGGTCGCGGCGGATGAGGAGGAGGACGGCTTCGATGCGCTCGGGTGGAATGCGGCCGAGCTTGACGGGCAATTGGGCGACGGTGCCGTTTGCGAGCGCGCGGCATCGGGCGCGCAGCGGACACTCGGGACAGAGCGGGCGGCGCGGCATGCAGACGGTGGCGCCGAGTTCCATCAGCGCCTGGTTGAATGGGCCGGACGCACGGCGGTCGAGCCAGCTTTCGGCCACGGCGCGAAAACGGTCCCGGGTGGCGGACGCGCCGATATCGCCGGGGTCGTTCTCCATGCGGGCGACCACGCGGAGCACGTTGCCATCAAGCACGGCGCGCGGTTCCCCGAACGCGATGCTCGCGACAGCCGCGGCGGTGTAGTCGCCGATCCCCGGCAACTGGCGCAGTTCGACGTAATCGCGCGGGAAGCTGCCGCGCGCGGCGATTTGGCGTCCGGCGGCGAGCAGGTTGCGCGCGCGGGAGTAATAGCCGAGGCCGCTCCAGAGGGCGAGCACGTCCGCCTCGGCCGCTCGGGCAAGCGCATCCACGGTGGGGAAGCGATCAAGGAAACGCTCGTAATAGGGCACGACGGCAGCGGCGCGCGTCTGTTGCAACATGATCTCGGATACCCAGATCGGGTAGGGATCGGCGGTGCGGCGCCAGGGCAGATCGCGATGGCCGCGGTCGTACCACTGCGCGAGCAGAGCGGAAACGCGGCGCTTCACTCGATGACGCGCAGCCACTCGGCGACCACGGCGAAATCCTCCGGGCCGGCGTCCCAGGGTTCGAACTCGGGGTTGAGGGGCTCCAGGCGAATCTGCTCGTGGCGCCACTGGTCTTCGCCCGTCGACACTTTGCGGCTGGTGTACTTCTTCACCGTATAGCGGGCGGTATCGTCGAGGGCGCCGAAGCGCTGGATGAGGAGGATCTTGTTCTGGCGCGAGCCGACCGGGTGCAGGCGAAACAGGTTGAGGCTGCCATCCGGGATGCGCGGCTCCATCGAGCGGCCGACCACGTGGGCGACGAAAAGATCGTGGGTGAGGCGCAGACCTTCGGGCGCGGGCACCCAGTCTTCTTCCTCAGATTCCATTTCCTCACCGAGGCGCCCGGCGGCGGCGCGCAGGCTGTAGAGCGGGAGGTGGGTGGAAAAACGATCGATGGAGATGGGCTCGACGTGTTCGCCATAGAGGCGCTCGACGACGCGGGAAAAGGCATCCACCGAAACGGCCTGGCGCTCGCCTACGCGGAGCACGTTCGAGAGCGAATCCTCAAGCCAGGCGAGGCAGGCTGCGGCGCCCATCTCGGCCAACTTGTCGCGCAGATCGGCTGCGACGGCATCGAGCACCTCGGCATCCTCGGGCGCGGCGAACTCGTCATAGTGTGCGCGGAACTTCACCCAGCCGCGGTCGGTCGCCGGATCGACGAGAATGACGCCGATCGAGCGCGCAGGCTGGCCGGGCAGAACGGCATCCAGAAGCACGTAAGTACCGCGGCGGTTGCCCGAGATCGAAACGACGCTGGCCGGCATGGCGGTCATGTACTATTCTACTTATCGGACGAAAGGTTGGGGGGAAGAGGGGATGAGCGGAGGAAGTCCTCTCCGTTTCCCGTTGTGCTTCTCTCCGAATCGAGACGCCTTCCGGCCGAGTTCCCTGCCTGCCTCGGGTCGCTGCGCCGGGCGGCGGGACTAATGGCTCTCTTCGTCCACGGCGATCTTCAGGGCCCGCAGGAAGCGATGGTCTTGCGTGGTGAGCTTGATTTTTCCGGTGGCTTCGAAGGTGCGCTTCGGCTCCTCCGCATCGCTCATCTCGGGCTCGCCATCTTCGTCCTCGGCGGATTCGTCGCGCCGGTTGAAACCGATTGTCGCTTCCAGGACCAGAAACACGTCGTATCCGGCGCCCTTAATCTCGCCGATCGCCTCCGCGATCCGGTCGGATTCGGACAGGGAATCGTTGATGGCATTCCCCAGTTCCTGCATGAGGTGCTTCAATGGCTCGTCCACAGAGTACTCCTACGTGTAGCCGACGCGCCGGAATCGACCGGCGTTCCCACTTCCAGGCCTAGCATCCACCCCACCTAGATTGTAGTGGAGACCCAGCCGGTTCACAAGCTCCAACCGATACTTCTATCGACAGTTTATCAGGCCGGCATAACATTGCGCTGGCGGCGTGGCTAGCTTTGTTACGATGGGAAGGTGCGGAAGCAAGCTGGCTGGCAGCAAGGTGTGGCCTTTTTGAGACACGTGGTGCCGGCCGTCGTGAAACCGATCCACGCCCTCTGGAACCAGCTTATCGGCTTTCTATTCTTAATCTTCGGGGTGATTTTCGGCCTTCGGACGGCAAGTTGGGCGTGGTCGCACGACCTACTGCGCTCCGGTGTGGGAGGGGTAGCCACCGCCATTATGGCATGGTATGGAATAGGGTCTTTTCTTAAGGCTCGCAGGATTTCGCGGTCGTGAATCGACAGCCGTTCCCGCGATTCCCGCCGGCGCTAAAATAATCGGTACCTATGTCACTGCGGTTGCTGCTATCGATCCTGGTCGCAGTGTGCGCGCTTACCGCCCAGAAATACGATGGGCCGAAGCCGTCGAAACCCGACCTGCCCTACCTCAAACACGCCGATACGCTGCTCCCGACCGAAGCGGTGGAGGCGAAGCCCCAAAGGAAGAAGGACGACACGGTGTACACGATGGCTGGAGCGAATTCGCCAACGCGGACGCCGCTGGCCGCGCCGATTTTCCTCTTCGTGAGCGGCAAGATCAACCCGGCGAATTTGCAATTGTTCCAAATGCAAGCGAAGAACGGCCACCGCGAATTGACGATCCGGGCGAGCGACGAGCCGGTACGGATTGAGGTCGGCCCACTCGGCGGCGCGCTGTATAAGATCGAGCCATACAACGGGCTGGACCCAGGCGAATATGCGCTGCTCGTGAGCGGGACGAACCAGGTGTTTTGCTTCGCGGTGTTCTGAGGGTTGACGGCCAAAACGGCCTGGCCAAAGACCGGCGGCGTTACGCGCGTTATATTAGTACATTCCCATGCAAATTGAAAAAGTGTATGAGCCCCAGCGGTTCGAACCGCACTGGGCGCAGTGGTGGATCGATTCAGGAATCTTCCGCGCCGCCGGCGCATCGGACGCGCGCGCGTTTTCGCTGGTGATTCCGCCGCCGAACGTGACCGGATCGCTGCACATAGGGCACATGCTCGAGCACACCGAGATCGACGTCACGGTGCGCTGGCATCGCATGTTGGGCGAGAACACGCTGTGGCTGCCGGGCACCGACCACGCCGGCATTGCGACGCAGATGGTTGTCGAGCGCAAACTGGCCGAAGACGGAGTTCGCCGCCAGGACCTGGGCCGCGAGGCGTTCGAAAAGCGCGTCTGGGAATGGAAGGCCGAGTACGGCGACAACATCAAGCGGCAAATGATCCGGCTGGGGGCGAGCTGCGATTGGTCGCGCGAGCGGTTCACGCTCGATCCGGGCCTATCGCGCGCGGTGCGCGAGGTCTTCGTGCGGCTGTACGAAAAGGGCCTGATTTACCGCGGCGAGTACATGGTGAACTGGTGCCCGCGCTGCCACACGGCGATCTCCGACCTCGAAGTCGCGCACGCCGACGTCCAAGGGCACATGTGGCACATCCGCTACCCGGTGCACGCCGTGCCGGGGCGCTTCGTAACGGTGGCGACCACGCGGCCGGAGACGATGCTGGGCGATACGGCCGTCGCGATTAATCCGAAGGACGAGCGGTACAGCGACCTGCACGGCCGCGCCGTGGATCTGCCGTTGATGGATCGCGAGATTCCCGTGATCCTCGACGAACTGGCGGATCCCGAGTTCGGGACAGGCGTGGTGAAGGTGACGCCGGCGCACGATCCGAACGATTTCGAAGCCGGGCGGCGCCACAACCTGGCCAAGATTCAGGTGATCGGCGAAGATGGCATCATCACCGCCGCGGGCGGCAAGTACGCGGGGCTGGACCGGTTTGAAGCGCGCAAGCGTGTGCTGGCCGATCTGACGGCGGTGGGCGCGCTCGTCAAGACCGAAGATTACGCGCTGAACATAGGCAAGTGCGCGCGCTGCGGAACGATCGTCGAGCCGCTGGTTTCGACCCAGTGGTTCGTCAAGACTAAGCCGCTGGCGGAGAAGGCGATCGAGGCGGTCGAAACGGGAAAGATCGTTTTTGTTCCGGCCAACTGGAGCAAGACGTACTTCGAATGGATGTACAACATCAGGGACTGGTGCATCTCGCGGCAGCTCTGGTGGGGCCATCGCGTGCCGGCGTGGCATTGCGAAGACTGCGGCGAAATTGTGGTGGCGCGCGAAGCTCCGGCCGCGTGCAAACAGTGCGGGTCGGCCAAGCTCGAGCAGGATACCGACGTGCTCGATACGTGGTTCAGCTCCGGCCTGTGGCCG
>PMKM01000064.1 GCA_003157745.1 Bryobacterales bacterium
CCGAGGAGAACTTCGTCAGTTGCGCTTTCAATCGCGACCGTAGTTTGCTATCTTGCATTCGGGGGCGGCTCCGTGGTGCGTTGAGTTCTTCGCAAAACCCTTCTACCTCAGATATCGTCCCCAGCCACTTCACATCTCGGGCAACCTGCTGATCTGGAATCGCTTACCGGAAACCGCACGCGAGATCTGAGAAAGCTCTTGGTATCCTCAGACGAATCTTCCGCATCCGCCGCGCCCGAGGTCGAGACCGAACCAACGCTTACCGTTGCAGTTCAGCAGCAACTCGGACTAAAGCTAGTTGCGAAGAAAGGGCCTGTGGACGTCCTCGTGGTCGATCATGTCGAGAAGGTTCCGACAGAGAACTGACTCCGGTCCGTCGGGCAGTGTGGCATGTCCAGTGGAGAAATCCTGGATCGTGGTGAAGGCGCTGAGCGGCGCTGGGGTGCGTTGACTGGTCCGTAATGATGGCGTAGACTGTCCGGTATGGAAGGCGCACGGAGAATCAAACGCCTGGGGCAGGCGATCTGCGTCCTGGGCTGCCTGGCGGCGATCGCCATCTGGATCGCGTTGACGATCCACAACCAGATGGGCGGGCCGTACTATCCCGAGGTCCGGGACTCGGTACTGAACGACATGCTGCACATGCTGGGTCTCTTTATTCCTCCGCTGTTTCTGGGCGGGGCGCTCTGGGCGACCGGCTGGATTCTGGAAGGGTTTCTCCGGCCCACTCCTCGCAGTGAGAACGCGGCCGGGCCGCAACCCATCGCCCGCGTCGACTTTCGGCACTAACTTTTTTGCTGCGCCGTCCGTCTTACAATAGGTGAAGATGCTACGAATCTCTCTACTCGTTCTTGCCGCTACCGCTCTGTGGGCGCAAACCGCCGCCCAGAAGGGGCCCGAACCGCCGCCGGAGGTCGACAAGGCGCTGCGCGCGCGCATCAACGAATTCTGCGAGTTGCACAAGCAGGGTAAGTTCCGCCAGGCCGAGCAGTTCGTGGCGGATGACACGAAGGATTATTACTATAACTCCTCCAAGCCGCACTACGTGAGTTACGAGATCCAATCCATCAAGTACAACGAGGATTTCACCCAAGCCCTGGCGACGGTGATCTGCGAGCAATATCTGTCCGCCCTTGGGTTCCAGAATCAGACCATCAAGATGCTCACTCCCTTCAACTGGAAGCTCGAGAACGGGCAATGGATGTGGTTCGTCCTCAAAGATACGATGCTGGTGACTCCGTTCGGAAGGATGACGCCGGCCGAGCACACGGACGGTGCGTCCGCGCCGCCAGCGGGCGGCGCATCGCCGCGGCCGCCGGTGATTCCCGCGAGTGTCGACCAGTTCTTCGCCATGATCAAAGCCGACAAGAACGAACTCACTCTCAAGCCGGGAGCGAGCGGCGAAGTGACTATTTCGAACGGTACGCCCGGAATGATCATCGTGGGAATTGCGAGGCAGTTTGCGGGAGTGGAGGCTAAGTTAGACGTCTCCGGCGTCCCCGCGGGCGGCAAAGCCGTGTTGACGGTTCACGCGGGCGATCATGCTGCGTCCGGCGTCATCCGTTTGGACATCAAACCTATCGGTCCGCCGATTGCCGTAAGGGTCAAGATCGAGTAGGCGCACCGCGCGTTTCGTGTCACAAATCGGCCGCCCGGGACACTTAGTGCTTGTGAGTGACGACACGGTGCGCGCGGACATTCCCGACACTTGCTCCAAATGCGGATACGAAGACTTCGCTGGGGCCGCATTTTGCACGCAATGCGGGAAGCCGATGCTCTCGCCCGCCCAAGCGCGTGTGCGGGGCCGGTGGTTGATAGGCAGCGGGACGCTCGGGCTCGTCTTCCTGGCTCCGTTCCTGTTCATTTCTTTTGGGACAGGGAAAGAGCGTAGCTTAGCGCAAGCGGCGTTCCTTGTTTTCCTGAATGCGGGTATCGCCGCGATGTCCCTGGCGCACCTGACGGCCGGTTGGTTCCAGATAACCCACGGCCGGAGGAACGGGTTCGTCCGCTGGGTCATAGAGTGGTTGACGGGTCCGCTGAATCCACATGGGTAAATAGAGTCATTCGCACTTGCCACGAGGAAAGGCATCGAGCTATGGACACACCCTGCACTTGCCTGGAATGCGGACACGAGGACTGCGACGGCGCGTCCTATTGCACGCTGTGCGGCGGCCGCATGATAACTCCATCCGGCCTCCGTTTTGAGGGCTAAGTCATGATCGTTGCCGCGGTGGGCGGACTGGCTGTGGCGGTTTGGCTTCTTGACCTGTTCTTTACGTCCAGCAGAGCGCATACCGCCGCAGGTACGGCCTTCATGGTCACTCTGCACGCGGCGCTCGCCGCGATGTGCTTGGCCGTGCTGGCGGCCGGTTGGTATCAGGTCGGCCACGGCCGGCGGAACAGGTTTGCCCGCGTGGTAGCCAAGTGTTTACCACCCCGGTCGAGCAGCCATTGACGGGCTGCGCGCGACATGTTCGATCGGTCACAGATGACTGCATGCCACTGAGTTCCAACCGCGCGTAAACGCCCTCCGCTCACCCCTGCAATTGCTCCGTTCCGATTGGATACTCGCCGTTCGATGGATAGGTGTTCCTTTCCAATCGGTTGTAGGTGCAAGATGGCCTCAATCCGGGTATTTGGGATAGCTGTCGATTGGGGATTAGGTATGAGCACTCAGACTGTTGAACGAATTGTGTCTCCGTCCGCCAACCTGGTGCAGATTGGATCTATTGAAGATGTAATCCAGCAGCGGTTGGCCGAAGAGCGTGTGCGGCTGGAACGGGAAGCCGGAGTGAGTAGACAGGAGACGCACCACTTCAAGCGGCCGGCGGAGCGTCCGTTTACGGCGCGCGAGCGTCCATTCACTACGCTGCTATTCGGCGGGTTGACGTGGAAACACGAGAAGCTGGTGCACGGCGCGCTGGAGGGGTTGGGCTATAAAGCGCGGCCGGTGCCCACGCCGAACGTGCGGGCGTTCCAGCTCGGCAAAGAGTACGGGAACAATGGCCAATGCAACCCGACGTACTTCACGGTGGGCAACTTAGTTCAGTACTTACAGACACTGGAGGAGCAGGGCCTCAGTAAGCAGGAGATCATCGACAACCATGTCTTCTTCACTGCCGGCGCGTGTGGGCCGTGCCGGTTCGGCATGTACGAGGCGGAATACCGGCTGGCGCTGAGGAACGCCGGATTCGACGGATTCCGCGTGCTGCTGTTCCAGCAATCGGGAGGGCTCAGCCAGTCGGATGCCGAAGCCGGTCTGGAGATGAACCTCGACTTCTTTCTGGGCATTTTGAACGCGCTGAACTGTGGCGACGTGATGAACGAAGTGGCCTATGCGATTCGCCCGTACGAAGTCGAAGCGGGGGCAACGGACAAGATGCTCGACGAAGGGATGGAGTATCTGCACGGAGTCTTCAAAGCCAAGCGCCCGTGGAAACTAAATAGGAGTTTGGCGCGCTATCTTGGCGGGTTCTCCGACACCGCGGAGTATGCCGGTAAGTTCGTTCGGCAGATTCGGGGCGACGATTACCTGGCGGCACTGAAGCATTGCCGCGACCGGTTCGATTCGATCGAAATCGACCGTTTGCGCGTGAAGCCGATCGTCAAGATCACTGGCGAATTCTGGGCACAGACGACGGAGGGCGACGGCAACTTCAATATGTTCCGCTTCCTTCAGCGCGAGGGCGCGCAGGTGCTGGTGGAGCCGATCGGCACGTGGATCATGTACATGATTCACCAGGTGATCCAAAAATACAAAGACCTGAAGGGGCTGGAGGAAGGCGCCGTACCGCCGCCGCTGTGGCGGGTAGGAAAGCGGGCTAAGATCGAGATCGGCTACCGGCAGAAAGTCGCGAAGCTAAAACTCGCCGAAGCCATATTCAAGAATGAGTATCACAAGATCGTGGCGGCGCTGGGCGGCATTGCGCACCACTTAGCCGATCAGTACGAAATGCAGCGCATCGGCCACCCGTTCTATAACTCGCGCGCAGGCGGCGGCGAAGGGCATTTGGAAGTCGCTAAGAACATCTATTACTCGAACAAGGATCTGGCGCACATGGTGTTGTCCTTGAAGCCGTTCGGTTGTATGCCATCGACGCAGTCGGATGGCGCGCAATCGGCCGTGGTTTCGAATTACAAGGACATGATCTATCTGCCGATCGAGACATCGGGCGAGGGTGAGATCAACGCGCACAGCCGTGTGCAGATGGCGCTGGGAGAGGCCAAGAACAAGGCCAAGAAGGAATTCGGCGAGGCGCTGGAACATACCGGGCTTACGCTCGACGCTTGCCGAGCCTGGGTCGACCGGCATCCGGAAACCAGGCGGCCGACTTACCAGGTGCCACACACGAAGGGCGTGGTCGGACAGGCGGCTAACTTCGTGTATCACATCGCGGCTAGAGCCGGCGCGTAGGGCGGGCCGGGCGTGCCAGGCCCCTACGATAAAGGCGCTGGTGGGTCGAACGGAATCACAAATGGACAGACACTTTCTCATTGGCATGGATGTTGGCTCGACCACGGTGAAGGCGGTGGTGATCGATGCGGCCACCGATGAAATCCTGTGGCAGGACTATCAGCGGCACGACACTAAGCAACCGGAGAAGGTACTCGAATTTTGCCGGCGCTTCGATTCGGAGATCGAAGGGTTTGCAGCAGAGAAGTCGCGCATGTTTGTCACCGGCTCCGGCGGCAATGGACTGGGCGGTCATCTGGGCGCTAAGTTCGTGCAGGAAGTGAACGCGGTTTCGCTCGCCGTCGAGCGGCTGTATCCCGAATGCGGGTCGGTGATCGAGCTGGGCGGGCAGGACGCTAAGATCATCATCTTCAAGAAGGACCCGGAGACCGGACGAAAGAAGAAGATTCCGTCGATGAACGATAAGTGCGCCGGGGGCACCGGCGCGGTGATCGATAAGATCAACGCCAAGCTGCGTATTCCGGCCGAACAACTCTGCGAGATGGGTTATCAGGGCGTCAAACTGCATCCGGTGGCCGGTAAGTGCGGTGTGTTCGCCGAGACCGATATCAACGGTCTGCAGAAGATGGGCGTTCCACCCGATGAGCTGATGGCGTCGCTATTCGAAGCGATTGTGATGCAGAACCTCTCCGTGCTGACACGGGGCAACACGCTGCAGCCGGTGGTGCTGCTGCTGGGCGGGCCGAATTGCTACATACAGGGCATGCGCGATTGCTGGAAACACAATATTCCGAAAATCTGGGAAGAGCGCGGGACGCCGCTGCCGGAGGGCGTGGCGCCGGAAGAGTTGGTGAAGACACCGGACAATGCGCAGTATTTCGCCGCGATTGGGTCGGTCGAATTCGGTAAGACGGAAGACGACGAGGTGGGGCGGTACGCGGGCTGGGAAAGGCTGGCGCGGTATGTCGAGATAGGTCGCGACGAAGAGAAGACTAAGCGCGGCGGCACGGGCGGTTTGGCCAAGGATGACGCCGAGTTGGAGGCGTTCAAACGCAAGTACCGGCATAAGAAGTTCGTGCCGGCGAGTTATCAGCCGGGCGAAGTGGTGGAGGGCTTTGTCGGGATCGACGGCGGATCCACGTCGACTAAGGCGGTGCTCATTTCGAAGGATCACAAACGCCGGATACTGGCGAAGACTTATCAGCTCTCTAAAGGCAATCCGATCGAAGACACGATCGAGGTACTCGAGAAACTCAATCGGCAGATACTCGACCAGGGCGCGGAGTTGAAGATATTGGGCGTGGGCACGACAGGCTACGCGAAGGACATCCTGAAGGACGTGGTGGGCGCGGACGCGGCGCTGGTCGAAACGGTGGCGCACACAGAGGCCGGTCTGCATTTCTACGACGACGTGGATGTGATCTGCGACGTGGGTGGGCAGGACATCAAGATCATTATTTTGAAGCACGGCCGCGTGAAGGACTTCAAGCTCAACACGCAGTGTTCGGCGGGCAATGGTTACTTTTTGCAATCGACGGCACAGGGCTTCAACGTGCCGGTGGAGGACTACGCGGACGCGGCTTTCGGCGCCAAGGGATTCCCGTCGTTCGGCTATGGCTGTGCGGTGTTCATGCAATCCGACATCGTCGATTTTCAACGGCAGGGATGGAAGCCGGAGGAGATCATGGCGGGCCTGTGCAACGTGCTGCCGAAGAACATCTGGCTGTACGTTTCGCAGATTCCGAATCTATCCGCCATCGGCCGGCGGTTCCTGCTGCAAGGGGGCACGCAGTACAACCTGGCGGCGGTGAAGGCGCAGGTGGATTTCATCGAATCGCGATTCAAGGGCAAGGACGTGCCGGCGGAGGTGATCGTCCACGAGCATTGCGGCGAGGCCGGCGCGATTGGGGCGGCGCTCGAAGCCGGGCGGCTGTTCGACAACGGACGTAAGTCGACGTTCATCGGGCTGGAGACGGCGCGCGACATCCAATACAAGACCACGCGCAACGAGAGCACGCGGTGTTACTTCTGCAAGAATAAGTGCCTGCGCACGTTCATCGACGTGAAGACATCGCTCGTGAATCCCGAATACAAGCCGCCGGTGAAGACCAAGGTGCCGCTCGAAGCCGGCGCGCAGCGGTTGATCATCGCGACCTGCGAAAAGGGCACGGTCGAAAACATCGAGGAGATGCGGCAGATCAAGGGCGACCTCGACAGAGTGAAGAAAGCCAATCCGAATCTTGTCGAGATGGCGGCCAAGGCGGTGTTCCGCGTGGCGGAGGCGCCGCTGGTGGCGGACGCGTTGCCGAGGGTACAGATTACGCCGGCGCAAAAGAAGCGGGCGGCGGCGATGAAGAAGCGCGCGGAGTTGCGGATCGGGATGCCGCGCGTGTTGAACATGTACTCGCAAACGCCCGTGTTTACGGGCTATTTCGCATCGCTCGGCATCAGAGCGGAGAACATCGTGTACTCCGATTTCACGAGCGAGGAATTGTACAAAGAGGGTGCCAAGCGCGGCGCCATCGACCCATGCTTCCCATCGAAGCTGGGCATTCCGCACATACACAACCTGCTCTACCGCGTGCATGCCAAGAAGCCGCTCGACATCATCTTCTTCCCAATGATCGATTGCCTGACCAGCGATCTGCATTCGGTGCAGGCAAGCCGATCCTGCCCGACGGTGGCAACGACGCCGGAAGCGGTGAAGGCGGCGTTCACCAAGGAAGGCGACCTGTTCGCAGAAAAGGGAGTAACGTACCTCGACACGTTCGTGAATATTTCGAAGCCGGATGTTTTCGAGCGCCAGATGTACGAACAGTTCCACGACATACTCGGTCTCTCACCCGAAGAGAATCACCGGGCGATTCGGGAGGGTTACCGCGCGCTCGATGTGTTCAACAACGTCACCATGCGCGGCGCGGCGCGAGAGGCTCTGGAGACGCTCGAACGCGAAGACAGGCTGGGCGTGGTGTTGCTGGGGCGGCCGTATCCCAACGATCCCGGCATCAACCACGAGATACTCGAAGAGTTCCAGAAGCTGGGCTACCCGGTGTTCACCGAGGACTGCCTGCCGATTGACGACGACATCGTCTGGCGCCTGTTCGGCGACGACGTGCGGGCGGGCGAGATCGCGCATCCGATGGCCATCACCGACGTGTGGAAGAATTCCTACAGCGAAAACACGAGCCGCAAAGTGTGGGCGGCGAAATACGTGGCGCGCCATCCGAACCTGGTGGCGCTGGAGCTATCCAGTTTCAAATGCGGCCACGACGCGCCGATTTACTCGGTGGTGGAAGAGATCGTGGAACACTCCGGCACGCCGTATTTCTGCTTCAAGGACATCGACGAAAACAAGCCGACGGGATCGATCAGGATTCGCGTGGAGACTATCGGCTACTTTCTGAAACGCTACCGCGAGGACATGGTGCGCAATAAGAACAAAGCCGGCCGGATCGACGAGCAGCTTCGCGAGTTCGAAGCCAGGCTGCGGCGGCAGATGCTGCGGGAGAGGCTGGAGGCGATGGCGGAGGCATTCGCGACCGGCGCCATGCCGCAGATCCATGTGAGCGTGGGCGCGCTCGAGGCATCGAACCCGCCGGTGCGCGAGTTGGAGCGCGTGTCGGGAGATTGAGATAGGGCGGGCGCACGGTCTGCCAACTGGAACCGGCGAGTGTGTCCTCGCCCGGCCGACAGGTATTAGAATAGCGGGTAAATGAAACTCTTTCTCGCTATGGGTGTGGGCTTTCTGGCCGGCTTGACGGCCACTGCGCAGACCGCGCCGGCGCTGGCGGTCGACGCCACGGCCAGCGTCCATCCGATCAGCCCCTATGTATACGGCATCAACGAGTGGGGCGATGACGGACTGATGAACCTGATGCGCTTTCCGCTGATTCGCTGGGGCGGCGACGATGCCACGGCTTACAACTGGCAGACCGACATCAAGAACAATACGGGCGACAATCCGTGGTGTTTTAAGAACTATTCTTCCAGCCCCGGCTTCGATCAGATCCGCAACGCGCACCTGGCCGCCGGCACCGTGACGCTGGGTACGATCTCGCTGATGGACTGGACCGCCGGGGCCGCTGGCGCGTGTAGCTTCAGCGTGAAGAAATACGGCGCGCAGAAGTCCGTCAATCCGGGCGATTCCGATTGCGGCAACGGCGTGTTATCGAATGGCACGGCGGTGAAGAACGATCCCACCGACGCCTACATCGCCGTCACCCCCGACTTTTCGCGGCAATTCGTGCAACACGTGACGAGCACCTTCGGGCCGGGGAGCGCCGGCGGCGTGCGTCTGTGGGATATGGATAACGAGCCGGAATGGTGGGACGGCACGCACGCCGATATTTACAAGCAACCCGCGACGTACGCCGACATGCTGCAGCGCAATCAGACTTGGGCGCAGGCGGTGAAGGCGATCGATCCAACGGCGCTTGTCGTCGGGCCGGTGCCGGCCGGGTGGAGCGGCATGCTTTTTTCCGCGGCGGACATGCACAGCGGCTGGGGCAAGTCTCCCTGGCAATACTGGGACAATCCGGTAGAGTATAACAAGCACGGACAGACCTACTGGGTTCCTTACTACCTCCAGCAGATGAAGCAATTCGAGCAGCAGAATGGTTATCGTCTGCTCGACGTGCTGGACGTGCATGCATATATAGCGCCATCCGGGTTGAGTGGGAGCGTGGGAAATGCGGCGATGGAGACGCTGCGCATGACTTCGACGCGCGAGTTCTGGGATCCGAAATACTATCCGCCGGGCGGCGGCTACGAAGACGCGACGGGCGCGGAGCAGGCGCCGCAGATGGTTCCGCGGCTGCGCCAGTGGGTGGCCGACAACTACCCGGGGACGAAGACCGCGATTACGGAATACAGTTGGGGCGCTCTCGATTCCATCACCGGAGCGATCGCGCAGGCCGATATCCTGGGCATCTTCGGGCGCGAGCAGCTCGACTACGGTACGGTGTGGGGATCGCTGACTCCGTCGCCGGCCAACCCGGGCGTCTTCGCCTTCAAGATCTTTCTGAACTACGACGGCAGCGGCGGCCAGTTCGGGGGGACAAGCGTGTCGGCGACGTCGGATAATCCGGACGTGCTCTCGATTTTCGCCGCGCAGCGCTATGATTCCGCGCTCACCGTGCTGGTGCTGAACAAGACCACCAGCCCCATTGCCGACACCATTGGCCTGGCCAATTTCACGCCCGCCGGGACAGCGCAGGTGTGGCAGTATAGCGCCGGGAACCTCAGCGCCATCGTGCGCCAGTCTCCCGACGCCGGCGTGGCATCGAGCGGCGTCAGCGCGACCTTTCCAGCGCAATCGATGACGCTGCTGGTGATTCCGCAGGCGCAGGGCTCGATGACCGTGCCGCAACCGGTGGTTACTGCTGTCACGAGCGCAGCATCGTACGACGCGACCGCGGTTTCGCCGGGCGAATTGCTGGCGATCTGGGGACAGGGGCTGGGCCCGCAGACTGGCGTGGGACTGGCCGTCGATTCCAACGGCATACTGACTACGTCGCTCGGCGGCACGCAGGTGTTCGTCAACGGCAACCCGGCGCCGCTGGTATACGCGTCGCAGGGGCAGGTGGACGCGGTGGTGCCGTACGAAGTGGCGTCCGCCTCCACGGCCAACGTGGTCGTGGTGTATCAGGGCAACGCGTCGGTTTCGAAAGCGGTGCCAATTGCCGGCGCCAAGCCGGGTATCTTTACCAACGACGGCTCGGGGCACGGGCAAGGCGCGATTCTGAATCAGGATTACAGCTTGAACGGGCCGGCGCAACCGGCGACCGGCGGGCAGGATGTGATGATCTACGCAACGGGCGAAGGCGTGACCGCGCCGCCGGGAGTGGACGGCCGCATCACGAGCCCGACTGGCCAACTACTGCCGAAGGCCGTGGCGGCGTGTTCGGCGACGATTGGCGGCCAGCCGGCCCAGGTGGACTATTGCGGCGAAGCGCCTGGCGCGACGGCCGGCGCACTCCAGATCAACGTGAAGGTGCCCACGTCGATTGCGCCCGGCAACGCCGTGCCGGTGACCATTGCCATCGGCGGTGTCGCTAGCCAGAGCGGGGTTACGTTGGCGGTCCAATAGCGTGCGGGCGCCCTATTCGCGGATGCGGTCGCGCATGGCGAGAGATTGAGGCGAAGCCCCCGCTCAGTTCCCTTCCATGCGGTCGAGGCGCTGCTCGTGAGCATCGGCGACGCGGGCCAGGCGATTGATGAACCCGAGCGTGTCGGCAAATCGCGCGGCCGTCTGCTGTTCGAGGTCGCGGTGGAGGGTTGTGAGCAACTCGACGCTTTGCGCGATGGCGTCCACGCGTTCGGAGAGTCTGTCCAGGCGTTCGTCGGTGGTCATTGGCGTTGCCTCCTCCCATTTCGATTATCTCAGAACGTGGGTTGCGCTATGCGGAGCGGCGGCATTCGTGTCGGCGTTCCCGAGAACAACAAGAAATGTCGAGACGAATCTCGACACAGCGGTCCTGGAGGTCTGCGCGACGGAGCTATTCGCGGATGCGGTCGCGCATGGCGAGGCGATATTCGCGGCGCTCGCCGGCCTCGCGGAAGCGGCGCTGCTCGGCTTCGGTTTCGGGGATCACCGGGTCGACCTGCGCGGGCGCGCCATTCTCATCGAGAGCGACAAAGGTCAAATAGGCGGAACAGGTGTGGCGATGCGCGCCGGTGAGCAGGTTTTCGGTGACCACGCGAACGCCGACTTCGAGCGAGGTGCGGAAGACGCGGTTGACGCTCGAGCGCAGCATGATCAACTCGCCGATGTTGACGGGGTGGAGGAAGTGGAGGCTATCGACGGCGGCGGTGACCACGCCGCGGCGCGCGTGGCGCATGGCGGCCATGGCGCCGGCGAGATCGACCAGGTGCATGACGGTGCCGCCCAGCACGTGGCCCCAGCCGTTGGCGTCGTTGGGCAGTGCCAGTTGGGAATACTCGGAAGCGGATTCGCGTACGGGTTTACCTTGCATGTCACTCCTCAAGATTCGATTGCGGGCCGTGCCGACTCGTCTCTTCTCCGCAGATAGCTGGTGGCATAGGCACGCGCCTGGGCGGCGGTCCAGGCGCCTTCGGCGGGCGTGACGATTTCATTTCGCTCGACGGAAAAACTAAGCGGCCCGTGAGCATAGGGGCGGTGATCGCGCTCGAGAACGTAGTACAGTCGAAGAACGGCGCCATCGTCGGAGACTATGGTGAAGCGCGCGGCGTCGGGGCCGCGATCGGCGGGAAAACGCGGGCAGTGGCCGCGGGCGTAGCCAAAGTTGCAGAAGGAATCGAGCAGCGAATCGTCCGGCTGGAACGGCTGGTCCGGGACGGCGCGGCAGAGGCCGGTCCACGCGTCGCCGAGCGGCAGCATCGCGCGCCGCGAGGCCGCCGCGGACGGGCGCGGCGAGACAGGCTCGAAGCAGGGGCACGACATCCGGGAGGTATGGTAGCACAAACATGGCAAGCAACCGATTGGAGATTCTGAAGGGGATGGCGGAGGCCAATCCGAACGAGATCTTCCCGCGCTACGGCCTGGCGATGGAGTACCGCAGCGCGGGCGACCTGGAGGGCGCGGTGCGGGAGTTTCGCGCGCTGATGGCGGTGCACCCGGAATATGGCGCCAGCTATCTGCCTGCCGGGCAGACGCTCGAAGAGCTGGGCCAGTTGGAAGAGGCGCGCGCGGTCTATCGCCAGGGCATCGAAGTCACTACGCGCTCTGGCGACGACCACGCGCGCGCCAAGCTCGAAGACGCGTTGCGCTGAGCGCGGACGGGCGGAATCCGGCTCGCGTTATTATGAGTAAATGACGACTGCGCTTCCTCCTGCCGGCGCTACGCGCGCCCAGGAATTGATGGACCTGGAAAAAGAGTACCTGCTGCAGAACTACGCCCGCTATCCGCTGGTGCTGGGGCGCGGCAAGGGTTGCTGGGTTTACGATCTGGAAGGGCGCCGCTATCTGGACATGATGGCCGGCATCGGGGTGAACGCGCTGGGCCACGCGCATCCTCGCATTACCAGGGTAATCCGGCAGCAGGCCGGGTTGATGATCCACTCGTCCAATCTCTATTACAACGAGTACCAGGGGCCGCTCGCGAAGCGGCTGGCAGGGATCAGCGGATTGCAGCGCGCGTTTTTCGCCAACACCGGCACCGAGGCGGTCGAAGGCGCGCTGAAGATGGCGAAGGCGCACGGCCGCGCGATCGACCCCGGGAAGTTCGAGATCATCTCGCTCGATAATTCGTTTCACGGCCGCACGCTGGGCGCGCTCTCAGTGACCGGGCAACCGAAATACCGCAGCGATTTCGAACCGCTGATTCCGGGAGTGAAGTTTACTCCGAAGAACGACGTCGTGGCGCTGGAGGCGGCCTTCAACGAGCGCACGGCGGGCATCATTTTGGAGATGATCCAGGGCGAAGGCGGCATCAATCCGCTGACCGAGGAATTCGCCATCAAGGCGCGCGAGTTGGCGACGCGGTACGACGCGCTGTTGATCGCCGATGAAACGCAATGCGGCGTGGGCCGGCCGGGCGTGTATTTCGCCTACCAGCGATTTCAGCCGGCGATTCTGCCGGACATCGCGGTTGCCGCCAAGCCGCTGGCGTGCGGTCTGCCGCTGGGGTTCATCATGGCGAACGAGAGAGCCGCGGCGGCGATCAAGCTCGGCATGCACGGGACGACTTTCGGCGGCGGCCCGCTGGCTTGCCGGGTGGCGCTCGAGTGCCTGGACATTCTGGACGAACTGCTGCCGGCGATTCAACGCGTGGGCGCCTACTTCAAGGACGCGCTCGAGACGTTGGGACGCAGGCACCACTTCGTCAAGGAAGTGCGCGGCTGCGGGCTGATGCTCGGCGTCGACCTGGATATCCCCGGCAGGCAAATCGTGCTGGACGCGATGGCCGCGGGCATGCTGATCAACTGCACGCACGACACGGTGCTGCGCTTCCTGCCGCCGTACATCATCACCGAAAAGGAAGTCGATCGGGCGATGAAGATACTGGGCAAGCTATTCGGCGCGGTGAAGTAGGGCGGCGGCTGGGCCGGGCCGCTCCAGGGCTCGGGGCGCCAATTTAGCGTTGGTTCGAGGTTGTTGGCAGGCGGCAGCGCCTGCCCCACCCCGTTAATGAATCGCCACCGTCACCGGCGCGCTGGATGCGCCGGCGGCGGTCACTATCACCGGCACGCTTGGCCCGGTCGCGACGCCCGTGGGGACGATCGCGTCGACCTGATACAGGCCCACGTACCCTGGAGCCAGGCCGGCGAAAGTGACGCGCGCGTCGAACCCGCCTACCGTCACGGTGACCGTGTTGTCGGTGTTGTAGAGCGGCGGATAAGTCGCGGCCGCGCCGGCGGCGATGCTTGGCGACACCGTGCCGAGGCCGGTGCAGTAGATCCAGAGATAATCGCCGGCGCTGGCCGGATTGGCCGTCGTGTTCAGGGCGGGATTGCCGCCCACCTTCTGCCCGAGAATCGAGCCCGGCCCGCTGCCGCTCTGGTTCTGCGTAAACACGCCCGGAGAAGCCGTGCCCACCGCCACCAACTGCGGTTGCGAAGAGGCCAGCCCGTTCTGGACGATCACCTGGTGCATCGAATTGGGCTCGATGTCGTAGGGAACGATGGCGTCGATCTGGCCCGTGCTGATGAAGTATAGCGGCAACGTCTCGCCGCCAAGCAGGACTTGCGTGTTGCCGAGCAGCGGCAAGAACGGGTACGCGGGAGCCACGCTGGTGGCGGCGGCGAAGTCCGCTCCATAGATTGCGATGAACGCGCCCGGCGCGATGACGGACGCTCCGCTGGCCGCGTTGGCGATGCCGCCAGCATATGCGATGGGCGTCGCGGTATTGGCGGCTATGGCGCCGGAGACCTGTACCGTGCCGGCCGCCGCCGCGGTTTCCACCGCTTGCGCGGTGACGGTTGCCGCCGCCGCCGCTGTCTGCGGCGTCCACGTGCCGGTCCATTGCCCGGCGCCGATGGAAGTCAGCGCCACCGCCGGATCGCCGGTCGAGAACGCGGCCACCACGGCGCCGCTGTCCATGGTCTTGCCGCAGGAATCCACCAGGCTCACTTCGATCGGCACGGGCAGGCCGACGGTGGCCTGGAATCCGGTGGGGAGCGTGGTGAATACGCCATTCACTTGCGAGGGCACGCAAGCGGTGGCAGTTCGCGGATGCTGCCGCGCAACGTCACCGAAAATGCCGAGCGCCCCCATCAGGTCGTCGACATCGAGCGAGACGTTGACCACGGCCGTGGAGTTATCCTCCACGAAATTGAAACTGATGCCGCCGTTGTTATGGAACCACAACTGGCAGGGATCGCCCTTGCCGAAACAGGCCGACGGCACCGAAACCGTCACGGTGGCGATTCCGCCCCCCGGCCCCATCTGACCCGAGGCGGGCGAGAACGTCAGCCAATCCATCGAAGCGCCGTCCTTGGGGTAGCCCATCGAGCCGCCCGTCGCCGTGAAATGCACCATGTGCGTGGAGAGGTTGGTCAGCTTCACCGTCTGCGGCTGGACCGGGATGCCGGAATCGCCGACGATCCACGACGTAGCGAACTCGACGCCGGCCGGCGAAATGTCCGGCAGCGGGCCGGTGAGGTTCTGCAACACGACGGACACGCTCTGCGGAGAGTTGGCCGCGCCGGGCAGCGTGAGATCGACCCGGCCATAATAGGTTCCGCCGATGGGCGGCACCGGATTCACGGTAATCGTGACCTGGCTGGCCTGCGGATTGCCGGCCACCGGAGTGATGGCGGCATTCAACCAATTGGAGCCGCCGCCGGTGACCGAAGTGGTTGCCTTGAGTTGCGACAGACTCCCCGCGCCGGTGTTTTCGACCCAGACGGTCTCCGGATGCGAAGGCGATCCGCCCACGCCGGCCTGGAAGGTGAGGCCGGTCTGCGAGACGAGCAGGTTGGCTCCCAAGCCGCCGACGATGAGCCGCACTTTGACGGCGACCGGCACGGTCCCGTAAGTCACCGTGACCAGCCCTTCGTAAATGCCCGCCTTCAAGGCGCTGCTGCTCGCCGCCGGATTGGCGGTGACGGCAATGGTGGATGTCGCCCCGCCGGTCACCGAGCCCGTTGCTGGCGAAGCCGTGAGCCAATTGCCTCCGGACGCGGTGGTGACGGAAACCTGGAACGGCTCGGCTTCCAGCCCCTCGTTGTTCACGACCAGGTTCGCGGTGGCGGGCGCGGTCGATCCATTCGGAATGTTGAATGTCAGCAGCGAAGGCAGCACGCTCAGGCCGCTCGGCGCGTTTGGCGCGGTGAGGGTCCCGGAGGCCGTGAGCTCAAGCGGCAACGAAGTGGAGGTGCCCGCGGACGCGTTGGCGGTGATTGTCCCCGTGAAGGTTCCGCTGGCGCCCACGAAGATGCCGGTGCCGGCGGTGATGGTGCCGGTAACGCCGGTTGGAGCGGCGGGGCTCGATCCCCACTGGAAAGCCATCGCCGCCGTGATCGTCATTCCGTTGGCGAGGGTGAAGGCCATCGTGGGCGGGTTGGATTCGGTTGGGGCCCCCGCCTGACACTGCCCGAACGGCTCCATGGTTCCACTGAACGGCTGCATGTAGAGTGTCGCGCCTCCGTCCGCCGTCGCCACGGCCAGGTACTCGCCGGTCATGCTGACGCTGAACGACACGCTGCCGGCCGCGGCGGGCCGCGCACCAAGCATAGCCACTCCCAGCGCAACCAGGGAGATCGCCGATCGTAACCACGTTGTATCGCTTCGCCGCATTCGCAAACACGCCTCCATATCCTGTAGCGCGGTTCGCGGGCAAAATGCGTCAAAAGAATCTCGCGGCTATTTTTCGGAGCGACGGCGGCGATGTTCGCCGGTCAGCCAATCAGTTCGAGAAGCCCGGCCACGAGGCTGGACAGGGTTTCGCTATCGAGCGCGGCCAGCCGCTTGCCAAGACGCTCGACGGAAATCGTCCGCACCTGCGTTACCTTCACCCACGAAGGCTTGGGGAGTTGCGTCGCCGGCAAGGCGAACGCCACAGGCAGTCCGGCCTTCTGCGGCTGGCTCGTGATCGCCATCACGATCGCGGTTTGGCTTTTCCTATTGAACAATTCGTGGCTGAGAACCAGCACAGGGCGCAGACCGGCCTGCTCGTGGCCTCGGACAGGACTTAGATCCGCCCAGTAGACCTCGCCCCTTAATATGCGGGCCATGAATCGGCTCCAAGACCCTCCTCGGCTAGGGCTTTCTCCTCGGTGGGATCGATCTTCGCCAGCTCGCGGGACAGGCGGCTTCCCCGATCACGCTCGGCAAGCAGGTCGGCAGCCGACTGGAGAGCGCGGCTGCGGTTCCGGTACTTGCCTTCGCGCACCCAGCGGTCGAGATCGGCAACTGTTCCCTCGTCCAATGTAACCGCGATCTTGCGCACCATAGCCACTAGTATGACAAATCCTCCTACCAATGGCGCGGACCGGCCCCTCACTTCGCCCGGCTGCGCCATTCGTCTTCTAGCATGCTCCAGGTGGCGAGATCGACCCAGCGGTCGGCGACGCGCTCGGCCTGGCGCAAGACGCCTTCCTTCGTGAAGCCGAGGCGTTCGGGGACGGCGCAGCTCCGCTGGTTGCCGGTGCCGCAGCGGATCACGACGCGGTGCAGGCGTAGGGTGTCGAAAAGGTACTCGAGCATCGCGGTCACCGAGCGGGTGACGATGCCCTGGCCCTGGCGCGCGGATGCGATCCAATAGCCGATGCTGCACTCGCGGTTGGCCCAGTCGATGGGGTGGCAGCCGACCGAGCCGGCCAGCGCGCCCTCCACCCAGATGCCGCAGTGCGGGCCGCGGTTGTCGTTCCACTGCACGGCGACCACGTCTTCGATGAAGTAGCGAATATCCTCGGGCTTCAACGTCGCATCCACCCAGGGCAGCCATTCGCGCAGGTAGGCGCGGTCGCGATCGACGGCGGTGAAGACGGCCGCGGCGTCGCGGGGGTTCAACAATCTAATTTCGATGTCTGGCGCTACCGTTCGTTGGAACATGCTTCCTCCTCGACTGCCAGCGCGCGCACGGGAAAGGTGCCGAAACCAGCCACTTTCACGGGGACGGCGAAGAACCGGAAACCGGCGCCGGGCAGCGCGGCCAAGTTGCACATGTGCTCGCAGATGGGGATTTCGGCGCCGAGCAGAATCGTATGCGCGGGGCGCGAGCCATCCGCGGTGTCGTCGATGTTATAGGAATCGATGCCGACCAGCGCCGCGCCGCCCTCGGTCAGGCAGCGTGCGGCACCGGCGGAGAGGAACGGGTGCCCCTCGAAATACGCATCGGTGCGCCAATGGCGATCCCAGCCGGTATTGATCAGCACCGCCTTGCCGCGCACGTCGAGGCCATCGAATGCGCCGGCCGGGATGGCGCGGCCCGCGTGCCGCACCACAAGGCCGGGCAAATTCGCCAGCGATTCGAGCGGCAATTGAGCGAGGTCGCGACCCGAGCGAAAGCGGTGGAACGGCGAATCGAGATAGGTCCCGGTGTTGGCCACCATATCGATGCGGCCGATGTGAAACTCGGTGCCAGGCGCGTAGAAGGCGCGGGAGGCCTCGCGCGAGAGGAAGTCGCAGATCAGCGGCGCGGGCAGGCCTTGGTAGGTCACCATGCCATGCTCGACGGTATGGCTGAGGTCCAGCAGTTTCGCGGCGCTCATGCGGTACCGGAAGGTTTCTGCGGATTGCGCGAGCGGGAAATCGCCGGCACTTCGGGCGACTCCGGCTGGATGTACTGGGCCAGGCCCGTCTTCAGCAATTCGAAGGCGGTGTCCGGATCGTCGGCGAAATGAAACAGCTTCAAATCGTCGGCGCCGATGGTGCCATACTTCACGAGCGCGTCGAAGTTGATNNCTTGCGCATGAAGAAGTAATGGAACTCGAAGCTCAGCTCGGGCGTGATGTACGGATTCGGGAACTGCTCGAAGGGCAGACCGATGTTGAGGCCGACGGTTTTCCCGCCGGCATCCGCGGCACCGCGATTGGCCGCCTCCATGATTCCGGGACCGCCGCCGGAGCAGACCACGAAACGATACGTGCCGTTGGTGAACTGGTCGGCCCACTCGGTGAGCTGGTGCGCCAGCGCGCGGGCGTCCTTGTAATACTGGCCCAATTCGCTATCCTCGCGCACGCGGGCGGAGCCGAAGAACACGACCGTGTCGCGAATCTTCTGGCGCCGGAAATGGGCCAGCGGCTCCAGAAACTCCGACAGGATGCGGATGCCCCGCGCGTCCGGGCTATTCAGAAACTGTTCATTGAGGTAAGCGACCGGATGGCGGTCGCCATGGGGAGGCGTTTGATTGGTCATCGCTTTTCTAATTGGTCGACTCTTTTTAGTAATTCCCGGAGGGTTTTGAGCATCTCGGGCAGCTTCCGGAAGGTGGTGATGGCGCGCAACCATTCGCCGGCATCGAAGGCGGGCGCACCGGCGAAACGCGCGTGCGCCGGCACATCGCTTCCGGCCGCGCCCCGCGCATAGATGGTGGCTCCCTCATGCACGGTCAAGTGGCCGGCCGAACCGGATTGCCCGGCCATGAGCACGCCCTTCTCGAGCGTCGTGCTGCCGGCCAAACCCGCCTGCGCGCAGATGATATTGTCCTCGCCCACCACGCAGGCGTGGCCGATCTGCACCAGGCTGTCGATTTTGGCGCCGCGCCGGATTCTGGTTTCGCCGAGGCTGGCCCGATCGACCGACGTCAGGCTTTGCACCTCGACGTCGTCTTCGATCACGGTAACGCCGGATTGCACGATCTTGGCGTGGGTGCCGTCGGCGCGTTTGGCGAATCCGAAGCCGTCGCCGCCCACCACCACGCCGTTCTGCAGCGTTACGCGGTTGCCGATGTGGCAGAACTCGCGCACGGCGGCATGCGAGTGGGCAAGGAAATCGTCGCCGATCTCGACACCTTCGTAAATTACTACATGCGGGTGGAGGATGGCATTGCGGCCGATCTTGACCCGCTCGCCCACGGCCACAAACGGGCCGATGGAGGCGTTTTCGCCAACCGTGGCGCTGGCGGCGACGGAAGCCAGCGGGTGAATCCCCGGCGCGGGCCGCGGTGGCTGGTAGAAGAGCGCGAGGGCGCGGGAGAAATCGAGGTAGGGGTTGCTCGAAACCAGGCTGGCGGCCGCGGCGCCCTCGAGCGGTTCGGCCACCAGAATGGCGCTGGCGCGCGTGTGTTTGGCACGGGCGGCGTACTTCGGATTGGCCAGAAACGCGAG
Source organism: Bryobacterales bacterium (assembly GCA_003157745.1). Lineage (GTDB taxonomy): Bacteria > Acidobacteriota > Terriglobia > Bryobacterales > Bryobacteraceae > Bog-375. Next base: position 19,607 of record PMKM01000064.1, read on the forward strand.
CTGGCCGGGGCCGGCCCGTTCCACGGGGGCGACGCCGGTAATTTCGATTTCGCCCGAGCCCGCCAACCGGCAACCGAGGGCTTCGGCCAGAATGCTTAGCTTCATAAATCCACTCGCAGTTAACCTTCAGCGTACCTCGCCGCAACACGGTTCGGGCAGTAAGAAAACCAGTGAACCGCGGATGTCAAGAAATGGATCTTCCCGTTTTACTAGACGATAAAAGTTGGTTGACACGGCGATTACGGGTCTGTTACTCTCCCAGAGTTCCATGATTAAAATCCCCTCTGCCCAACCGTTCAAAATTCTGCTCGTCGACGACAATCCGGATGGCCTCCTGGTGCGCCGCCTGTTGCTCGAAGAATTGGGGCTCGAGGTCGAAACGGCGCTCGACGGCGAAGAGGGCTTGCAGCGATTCGAGTCCGGCAAGTTCGACGTGGTCGTTACGGATTATCGCATGCCGCGCATGAACGGCATCGAAATGATCGTCAAGATTCGCGAGCGCGACGCTGCGGCGCGCATCATCCTGCTGTCGGGTTTCGTGGAACCGCTGGGGTTGAACGAGGAGAACACCGGCGCCGACGCGGTGATTGCCAAAACGTCGAGCGAGCCGGCCACGTTGGCGCGGTCTGTGAAGCGGCTGCTGAACCGGGCCCCGGCGCGCAAGCCGGTGGGCGCGGCGCGTGCGGCGCGTAGGGCGGTTACCACGCGGGCCAACGCGAGCTAGGTCTTCGACCGCGTCATGTGGTTCTTTGCGCTGCTACCGCTGCTACCGCTCCCTATGGTCGCGGCTCCGTTCGGAGCGGCTTCAATTGGAGCCGCTTCAATCGGAGCCGCGACCAAAGGGAGCGGTTTCTCAATCGAACCAAATCCGCCAGCCAAACGGCTAGGTTCTCGTCGGATGTCTTCCATGCACCATTTTCCGCGGCTACTCGGGGCGCTGCTGCTGGCCACGGCACTGAGCGCGGAGCCGGGTGCGGTCGCGCACCACGCCGCCGCCGCGAGACCCTCCGCCACCGTGCGCCGTTGGATGAAAGGGATGACGCTGCGCGAGGAAGTGGGGCAACTGGTGTTCGTCGCCTTCCCCGGCGCGGCGCCCAATGTGCGCTCGCGCGAGTATCTGCGCTTCGTCCGGCTGATCCGCGACCTGCGCGTGGGCGGCCTGATTCTCACCAACGTCGCCAACGGCCGCACGATTCCGCACGCCGAGCCGTACGCGCTGGCCGCGTTTCTCAACCGCGTGCAGCGCATCGCCAAGGTGCCGCTGCTGGTGGGGGCCGATTTCGAACGTGGCGCATCCATGCGCGTCGCGAACACTACGGCGTTTCCGCACGCGATGGCCTTTGGCGCGGCGGGCGATCCGGCACTCTCGCGTTTCGAAGGCCAGGTGACGGCGCGTGAGGCGCGCGCGCTCGGCGTGCATTGGGTATATTACCCGGTGGCCGACGTCAACATCAATCCGGACAACCCGGTTCTCAACATCCGGTCGTTCGGCGAGGACCCGCACGCGGTGGCCGCGCAGGTGGCGGCCTTCATCGAGGGCGCGCATTCGGACCCGCGCAATTACGTGCTGACGACGGCCAAGCACTTCCCCGGTCACGGCGATACGTCGGTGGACAGCCACCTGAACCTGGCGACGCTGGGCGCCTCGCGCGAGCGGATGGAAAGTGTCGAACTGGTGCCATTCCGCGCCGCCATCGCCGCTGGCACGGACGCGGTGATGACGGCGCACCTGGCCGTTCCGGCGCTCGCGCCCGCCGATTTGCCGGCCACGCTTTCGCCCGCCATCCTCACCGGCCTGCTGCGCGACGAGCTGGGATTCAAGGGCCTGGTGATCACCGACGCGCTCGAAATGGGTGGCATCGCCAAGGCCTTTCCGCCGGGCGACGCGGCGGTGCGCGCCATCCTGGCCGGTGCCGATACCTTGTTGATGCCGTCCGATCCGGATGCCGCCATCCGCGCCGTGGTGGCAGCCGTCGAGGACGGACGTATCCCGCGCCGGCGCATCGATGAAAGCGTGGGGAAGATTCTGGCGGCGAAAGAAAAGGTGGGGCTGGATCGCAAACGCCTGGTCGATATCGAAGGGTTGGGCGATGTCCTCAACGCACCGGAGGCCAACGAAAAGGCGCTCGAAGTGGCCGAACGCGCCGTCACGCTGGTGCGGAATCAAGGCGACCTGCTGCCGCTGGCCGCTCCCGCGCGCGCCTGCTTCGTGGTGCTGGCGGAAAGCCGCGATTCGAACGAGGGGCTCGAGTTTTCGCAGGAAGTGCGCGCGCGCCTGCCGCACACGGCGCCGACAATGCTCGACACATCGCATTCGCGCGCCGACGTGGATGCCGCGCTGGCCCGACTGACGTCCTGCGAGACGTTCGTGGTGGCGGCGTTCGCTTCGGTGACCGCGTATCAAGGCTCGCTCTCGCTCGGTGGCGATCTGCCGCACGCGATGGAAACGCTGCTCGGGACGTCGAAACCGGTGGCGCTGGTGGCGCTGGGCAACCCTTACCTGTTGCGCAGCTTCCCGGCCGTGGCTGCCTATCTGGCGACCTTCAGCAGCGTGCCCACTTCGGAAACCGCGGCGGTGCGGGCGCTGTGGGGCGAGATCGGGATTCGCGGCCACTTGCCGGTTTCCATCCCGGGCCTGGCCGCACGCGGCGATGGTATCGAATTGAAAGCCGCCCCTGCGGGTCGCCCGGTGGCGCCGTAGCGGCGGCCGCCGGAATCGGATGCGCGACGCGGAACTGGCGACCACTCTCGATAGCCGTGTGCGAATCAAGCTCCGGAGGAGCGAAAGAAAGTAGCCCACGGCGTCAGCCGTCGGGACGAGAGGGCGATTCGCGCAAGCCCCGGAACGGGGCGCAAGAGGGCCCTGGCGAGCGTCCTTCCGCCCCGTTCCGGGGCTTGGGCGCCACACCTCGGGTCCACATGGCTTGCGCCATGGGCTACTTTCTTTCGCCCTCCGGGCTTGGGGGCAATGGCTGATCTGCCAGCGTACGAGGAGAGCCCGGCCGGTTCGCCCGGACCCGCCGGGGCGTCTGGGCTGTCGTTGCCCACGGCCGGAATCGCGGCTGCAATGTCCAAAAGGCGCGAGGCTGGTAGAATAGTGCGTTGCCGGAACTGGTTGCGACCGTAGTTGTCCCCACGCTGGCTGCCGATCGAAGGCTGCTCGAATGCCTGGGGTCGCTCGCCGCGCAGACGCGGCGCGATTTTGAAATTATCGTGGTGGATAACAGCGGGTGCGGCCTGGTGCGGCGCGCGGGCGTCGAGGACGGGATACGCGTGATCGAAAACGACCGCAACCTCGGTTTCGGCGCGGCCATCAACCAGGGGCTGCGGGCATCGGGCGCGCGGTACCTGGCGACGTTGAACGACGATGCGGTGGCGCACGCCGGGTGGCTGGACGCGGCGGTTAGCGCGCTCGACAGGCGGCCGGACGCGGGAATGTGCGCGTCGCAGGTGCGGCTCTATGGCGAGCACCGGCTGGATTCGGCGGGCATGCTGCTCGGGCGCGATGGCAGCAGCAAGCAGCGCGGGCACGGCAGGGCGCCGGAGGATTTTCCGGTGGAAGAAGAAGTGTTGCTGCCGAGCGGATCGGCGGCACTCTACCGGCGGGAGATGCTGGACGAAATTGGCGGCTTCGACGACCGTTTCTTCCTCTATTGCGAGGATACGGACCTTGGTCTGCGCGCGCGCTGGCGGGGATGGAAGTGCCTCTATTCGCCGCTGGCCGTGGTCGAGCACCACTATTCGCACACTGCCGGGGAGGCGTCGCCGTTGAAGGCGTACCTGGTGGAGCGCAATCGCCTGTTCGTGCTGGCCAAGGACTTTCCCGCGCGGATGCTGTGGGTGGCGCCGCTGGCCGCGGTGGCGCGGTACCTCTGGCATTTCGTGTATTTGATGCAGGGACGCGGCAGCGCGGCGCGGTTTCGCGCGGGCGGGCACAACGGCGCGCGCATGCTGTGGTACGTCGTCAAGGCTCACGCGGGCCTCGCCGGGAACTGGCGATGGCTATGGCGCGAGCGCCGGCGCATACGGAGCGGCGCGCGCATCACGTCCACCGTGTTCCGGCACTTGGCGCGCAGTTATTCGGTGAGCGCCCGGCGGGTGGCCGAGCAATGAACATCCAGGCGTCCGGCCCCGGCTCGCTGCTGGTCATCGTTCCCGCTTACAACGAACAGGGCGCGGTGGGCGGCGTGGTCGGCGACGTCGCGCTACACTTGCCCGGCGTTCCGGTGCTGGTGATCGACGATTGTTCGAAGGATTCGACGGTGGCCGAGGCGCGCGCGGCCGGCGCCCGAGTGCTTCCGCTTCCGCATCACCTCGGCTTGGGCGGAGCCGTGCAGGCCGGCTACAAGCTGGCCTTTGAACTGGGTTTCGAATACGTGATCCGGGTGGATGGCGACGGGCAGCACGACGCGCGCGACATTCCGCGAATTCTCGAGAAGCTGCAGGAATCCGGCGCCGAAATGGTGATTGGCGCGCGCATGAACGGGGACCCGGAGGAATGGGGCGGGCGGTGGGTACGCGCGCTGGGCTCGCATTTCTTTCGCCTTGTGCTGCGCCCGATCCTGGGCAAGCCGGTGCACGATCCGACCTCCGGCTTCGTCGGCGTCAACCGCCGCGCGCTGGCGCTATTCAGCGGCAGCTTTCCGCTCGAGTATCCGGAGATCGAGGCACTGGTCGTGTTGCAGCGCCGGCGCTTCCGTTTCGAGGAGGTGCCCTGCCGCATGCGTCCGCGGCGAACCGGCCGCTCCTCGATCACCGCGCTCAAGAGCCTTTCCTACATCGCCCACGTGCTGCTGGGCGTGTTTGTCAACATACTAAGATATGACGGCCGTTGGCGCCGGCTGGGGCGGGGCCGGGATTCGCACGCGGGCGCCGGTGGCGGAGGATAGATGGACCGACTGTTGCACGTGAGTGCGGGCGTGAGCCTGCTGCTGCTGGTGATGGTGCTGATTTCGGTGCGGCGCGCGCACATACGGGTGGAGTACTCGGTCACCTGGCTGCTGGCGGCGACTGCCATGCTGGTACTGTCGCTGGCGCGGCCGGTGGTCGAATACATCCGCGGCCTGCTGGGGCTGCCCGATACGCCGCTGGCGGTTTTCCTGTTTGGGAGCGCGCTCTTTCTGATCGTCTTTTTCCGCTTCACGCTGATCATTTCGCGGCTGCGCGACGACAATATCGCGCTGGCGCAACGAGTGGCCATTCTCGAATATCATCTCGACACGCTCACCCACCATGAAAGCTAAGGCCGACAGGAAAAAGCGCGGCGCCGTTGCGCCGGCCGCGGCCGCCGGGCGTCGCGGCTGGTGGCCTTACCTGACCGTGTGCGCGACGGCCGTCCTGGCGGTCGTCTGGGCATATGCGCCCGCGCTGCACGGTGTCTTTCTGTTCGACGACACGGTGCTCCCGTTCATGCGGATCAGCGCGTCGGCGCCGGCGACGTACTGGATCGGCGGCGTGCGCCCGGTGCTGATGGCCAGCTATTGGTTCAGCGCGTGGCTTTCCGGCGACGACCCATATTCCTATCACCTGACGAGCGTCCTGATCCACCTGGCGGCGGCGGCGCTGGTGTTTCTGATCGTGCGCCGCCTGCTCGAATGGGTGCCGGCGCTGGCGGCGCGCCGCACGCTCGTGGCCGGCTTTGCGGGCGGCGTGTTCCTGCTTCACCCCGTCCAGACCGAGGCGGTGGCCTACATTGCCGGGCGCTCCGAATCGCTCAGCGTGATGTTCCTGCTGGCCGCCTACGCCGTATTCCTCTATCGCCCGCGGGCGGCCATCGGCTGGGGAACCATGTTATTAGTGATGGCGCTGTTCATCCTCGCGGTGCTCTCGAAGGAGCAGACCATCGTGCTGCCGGCGCTGCTGCTGCTCACCGACCTCTGGTGGAATCCGGGCTTCTCCTGGCGCGGCGTGCGCGGCAACTGGCGCTTGTACTCGACGCTGGCGGTGGGCGCCGCCGTCGGCGTCGCGCATTTCTGGCGGCAGATTCTGTACTCGCCCTCTGCGGGATTCGGCATGCGCGATGTGACCTGGTATCAGTATCTGTTCACCCAGGGGCGGGCGCTGCTGGTTTACCCGGCCGAGTTCTTGCTGCCTCTTCGGCTGAACGCCGATTGGGACTTTCCGTTTTCCCGCACGATTTTCGACCACGGCGCCGCTATCGGCCTGAGCGTCCTGTTGGCGCTGGCCGCCGTTGCGTGGCACTACCGGCGCCGCTATCCGCTCGCGTGTTTCGGCTTTTTCGTGTACCTGGTTCTCATGTCGCCCACTTCCTCGATCCTGCCGATCAAGGATCCGCTGGCCGAGCGGCGCCTGTACCTTGGCATGCTCGGGCTGCTCTTCATCGTGGCGGAAGTGGCGGGGCGCGTCCGCATCGACACGCGCAATCTGGCGGCGGCATTCGTCGTCATCCTGCTGGCGGCCGCCGCGATCACGCACGCGCGCGCGGCGGTGTGGGGCGACCCGATTGCCCTGTGGCAGGACACGGCGCAGAAATCGCCGCACAGCCGGCGTGTGCTGTTTCAACTCGCCAGCGCCTACATGGATGCCGGCCGCTGCCAGGATGCGGTCGAGGAGTACCAAAAGGTCGCCGACGGCTGGCCGCCGGATTACGATCTGCTGGTCGACTGGGGGCTCGCCTACGATTGCGTCAACCAGCCGGAGCTGGCGCTCGAGAAACTTCGCCAGGCCGCCACCATGGGTGCCGGCGCCCATTTGTATACGCAGATCGCCAAGGTTTACGGCGAGCGCCGCCGCTGGGCCGAGGCGCTGGACGCCCTGGCCGTCGCGGAGAGAATCGAGCCGGGCTTTGCCGTCACCTACGCCTACCGGGGCAAGATCTTTTTCAATTTGAACCGCGCGGCGGAAGCCGTGGCGGAGTACCAGCGGGCGCTCGCGCTCGACCCAATGCTCGGGAAAGTGGTGAGCCAGGATCTCGCCCAAGCGAAAGCCCAGGCCGCCGGACACTGACATGCAGCCCTTACATATTGGCGTCAACGCGCTCTACCTGCTCCCCGGCCGTGTCGGCGGGACCGAGATCTACTTGCGCGGCCTGCTGGCCGGGTTGGCCGAGATCGATCCGGTCAATCGCTACACGATCTTCACCAACCGCGAAACCGGCCCCAGCCTGGTGCCGGCGCGCCCCAATTTCCGCATGGCGCGGCAAGCCGTGCGCGCCCAATCGCGCCCGCGGCGGATTCTCTGGGAACAATTCGTGCTGCCGTTCGAAGCCGCCGACCGGCGCCTGGACGTGATGTTCAACCCCGGATTTACCGCGCCCTTGTTCGCCGCCTGTCCGCAGGTCACCATGTTCCACGACCTGCAGCACAAGCAGCATCCGGAGAATTTCCGCTGGTACGATTTGCCCTTCTGGCGGTTCTTCCTCTTCTGGTCGGCCCACATGTCGCGTCTGCTGCTGGCGCCATCGGAAGCGACTGCGCGCGATTTGCAGCGCTATTACCGGCTGCCGGAAGATAGAATCCGCGTGGCCGTCCATGGCGTGGATTCGGCGTTCTTCGATGTCGCCGCGCGGCGCGAGCCGGAGCGCTTCCTGCTGGCGGTTTCGACGCTGCATCCGCACAAGAACCTGGATGCGCTGCTGCGCGCCTTCGCCGTCTTTCGCCAGCGCCACCCGGATTTCCGCCTGGTGGTGAGCGGCCTGCACGGCTTCTCCGCCGGCGATCTGCACACGCTGCGCGATGCGCTTGGGCTGCACGACGCGGTGGATTTCCCCGGCTGGATTCCGCGCGCGGAATTGTACGACCTGTTCGCGCGCGCCTGGGCGTTTGTTTACCCGTCGCTGTTCGAGGGCTTTGGGCTCCCGGTGCTCGAAGCCTTGGCCGCCGGCGTGCCGACCGCGTGCTCGGAGATCGACCCGCTCCATTCGATCTCGGGCGATGCCGCCCTACGCTTCGATCCGCACAACCAGGCGGCGCTGCTCGCAGCCATGTATCGCATCACCGAGGACGAAGACCTGCGTGCTGCCCTGGCCAACGCCGGCCCCGCCCGCGCCTCGCACTTCTCCTGGCGCTTCACCGCCCGCACCACGCTCGACGCGCTCGAAGACGCCGCGAAAGGGTAGGCTCACAGCTCAGGGAGCCTCACCGGGAGGAGGATCAGCACAAGAAATATTCGCGACGTGGTGTAGTGTAAACGCACCCCCCGCGGGTCTTAGAGATAGCATGCGCCTAACTCTCACATTGCTCTGTCTCGCCATCCCCGCCATGGCCCAACAACTAATTGTCGGGGTGGAAGGCGGCGTCCGGCTCACAGGAGACTCACCGGACTACGGGCCGCCGGGCTACGCGGGTTATTCCGGCTCCTCGAACTCCAAGAGGTACTTGGTCGGTCCGAAGGTCGAGGTGGGGCTGCCACTTCACTTTGCATTGGAGGCCGATGTGCTCTATAGCCGCCTCGGAAACACCCTGAATTTCTGGTCGATAGGCGAGTCATCCGTGAGCCGTACCATTGCCAGTTCGTGGGAGTTTCCCGTTCTAGTCAAGTACCGTTTACCGGTTGCTCGCAGGCATCCGTTTCTGTCACTGGGAATCGAGCCGCGATATTCGAGCGGCAAGATCAGCTCGATTGACTACGGCTTTTTTCCAGGTGATGTTACTCTCTCTTCTACGAGCTGGCACGCGCACGACTACGCATGGGTGGCGGGTGGCGGAATTGGAATTCGCCTCTGGAAAATCCGCATCACACCGGAACTTCGCTATCTGCGGTGGAAGGTCCCATCCAGTCCTTCCGCCAACGACGATTCGTATTACTTAACGGTGCCGCGCAACGAGTGCCAGTTGCTGCTCGGAATTGCGTGGCCCGTGAGGTAGGCGGCAGGGCAGGGTTCGGTTACGGGTCGCCCGCTACCGCGCCCGTTGCTGGCGTTCGCTCGCGAGCCGCTCGGCGAGGAACACTTTGAGCAGGGACTGATACGGAACGTCGCGCCGGTTCGCCAGCACTTTGAGATCTTCGATCATCGAGACCGGAAGGCGCAGCGATATCGTCCGCAAAGACGGTTTCAGTTGCACGAGCTTTCGGCGCGTTCCCGCTTGCCAATCCACATACTCGGTGGAATCCGCCGTGGCCCAGAATCTCCGCTCCGCGTCTTCGTTCTTGAACTCAGGAAGCTTCTTCTTCGTGTCTTTGATAGGTCGCATTCTCGTTCCCGTTCATGTCCCTGACCGAGATCACTCGTATCAGCTTTCGCCGCACCGTGAAGACTACAAAGAGCCGCCGGCCCGTGCCGGTTTGCCCTAGAGCGTAGTATCGTTTCTCCCTCTTCGAATGTCGAAGGTCTCTCCGTACCACGAACGGCTCGCGAAAGAACGTCTCTTCGGCCTCCTGCGGCGTCACCCGATGCCGTTCCCAGTTCTTGTGGGCGTTCGCGTCGTCCCAGTCAAACCCGGTGCAATTCTCCAATGGATCCACGGAGGCCACAAGACTAGTATACGACCATCATATACAAGTCGGCCAGATCTGCCGGCTGGCTCATGACGTTTCCCTGGCCGGATCTTCGCCGCCCAGGCGTTGCAGCAGATCCTTGACGCGGCGGCGACTGACTTCGAGGCGCACACCGGTGTTCAGCACGACTTCGGCCACGCCGCCGATCAGCGGCACGACCTCCGTGATGCAGTTCAGATTCACGATGGCGGCGCGGCTAACGCGGAAGAACAGAGCGGGGTCCAGGCGCTGCTCCAGGTCGTTGAGGGTCGGATCGAGAAGGTAAGCGCGATCGGCGGTACACAGCCTGGTGAGGCCGGCGTCGGAAACGAAGTACACCACATCCTGCTGCGGAATCACCCGGTACCCTTCGCCGCAGCGGACCAGCAGACGCGTGGTCCTCGAGCGCAACGTGGTGAGAATGCGTTCAACGCCGCCGCATGCTTCGCTGCCATCGCCCTGGCAGATGCGCTCGATCGAGCGCGCCAGGCGGACGCGGTTCACCGGCTTCAGCAGGTAGTCGACCGCGTGCAGCTCGAACGCCTCCACGGCGTATTGATCGAACGCGGTGCAGAAGATGATACGGGGGCGCGGGGCAGGAAGGCAGGCCGCTACCTCCAGGCCCGTGCAACCGGGCATCTGTATGTCGAGCAGGACCAGGTCCGGACGCAACTCGACGATCCTCTCGATGGCCTGTTCGCCATCGGCCGCTTCACCCACGATTTCGATGTTGGGAATCGGCCCCAGCAACTGCCGCAGCCGCTCGCGCGCCGCCTGCTCGTCGTCGACCAGCATGACCCGTATCATAGCGCCCTCGCCTCCACCGCCCGCGGGACCGCGACCGGCAGGAGCAGGCTGACGACGGTCATTCCGAGCGCAGTGTCGCGGTCTATAACGAGGCTGGCGGCCTCCCCGAAATGCCCCTGCAGGCGCTCGCGAATGTTGCGCAGTCCGTAGCCGCCATTGCCGGGCGGGAACGCCTGCGTGGCGCCTGCGGGAAAGCCCGGACCGTTGTCGCCGACCGCAATGCGCAATCCCGACGCGGTGACTGCGGCTTCGATCTCGACCACGCCCTGGGTCCGTATCCGTCCCACGCCGTGTTTGACCGCGTTCTCGACCAGGGTCTGCACGATCATCGCGGGAATCCGCATTTGCCGGGCTTCCTCCGACGCCCGGATGCGCGTGGCCAGGTGGTCGCCGAAGCGCGCCTGCTCGACGTCCAGGTAGGCGCACACGACTTCGAGCTCCTCGTCGAGAGTCACCCATTCCCGATCCGAGCGGCGCAGCGTGTAGCGGAACAACTCCGCCAATTGTTCGATGGTGCGCTCGGCGCGATCGGGTTCACGTGGGATGAGACTGGCGATGGTGTTCAGCGCGTTGAACAGGAAGTGGGGATTCACCTGCGCGCGCAGCGCCTTCAACTCGGAGCGGTTGGCGTTGAGAACCAATTGCTGTTCGCGCTTCTCCTGCTCCAGGCGCTTCTCGCGCAGGCGCAGGTTCTCGAGTAGGAAAGAGAACGCCTCGGCCAGGGAAGTGAGAAGGTCGATATCTTCGCTGAGGAACTGCGGGCTGTCCGCGCGCGGCTGGACGCGAATGGCTCCGGAAACCTCGCTGTGCGACCGAATCGGCACGGCGATGGGCGCGCTGGCGCCGGAGCTGCCGGACTGGCTGGGCATATCTTCGAGCACCTCGACGTCCGCCTGGAAGATCGCGCTCAGCCGTTGTTCGGCCAGCCTGCGCAACTCGCCGGCGTCAATGGAGCCCTGCAGGCCGGCCAGGAAGTAGCGGGTTGCCTCGCCCGGCGAGAAGCGGCGGCCCAACCAGAGCCGGTCCACCCACCGCGAGAGCTTTCGGCTTCCCCAGGGAGCCCAGAGCACAATCGGCCACACCGAAAGCGCCCAGACCAGCGTGCCAATCCAACCCCGCAGATGCATCGCCCAGATCAGCGGTGTGACGAAGGCGAAGTAGAGCGTCAGCAGCAGCAGCGACGAGAAGACGAAGGCGGCCTTCTTCACCAGAACGTCGAAGAAGACCATCGGCTCGGTGTAATATGTGACGATGAAAACGAAAGCCAGTGTGACGGTGTCTATGCCAATGGCGACGGCCAGGCCCTGCCATCGCGGTTCGAGGGCCGCCAGGCAGATCCAGGCAAGAAACAGAAGTACCAGCCAGCGGCGCGGGCCGCGCGCGAACAGCCCGAAGCGGTTGCGGGATGCGATCAGTATGCCGATTACGCCCAGCGCGCAGTAGGCATCGAAGGCGAAGTACAGATTCTGGAACGGTCGAGTGTCCTCGTAGCCGCCATGATAGGCCACCAGGGCGACCACCCCAATCGCCAGCGTCAACGGCCAGCAGACGGCCAGCAACGCCGCCCAGACGCGCCGTCCGCGCAGGCGCAACCGCTCACTGTGGTACAAGACGTGAACTACCAGCGGCCGCACCAGGAGGCTGGCGATTCCGCCGACGACATCCAGCAGCACGAATCTGCGGTGCAGCGTGGTGGCCACCCATTCCTGGGCCAGAACAACCAGAAACATTACGGCGAACGCCATCATCAGAGATGCGTAGCCGTAGCCGCCCCATTGCGCCTTCCGCGCCCGCAACCGGCGCAGGCACAGAACCGACACGAAGGTATACGCGATGGCGTTGAAGCTCTTCAACAACAGCAATAGCAGCGGATAGTAAATAGCCATTTGCCGTCTCCTTTCCGTGATCGGGACGAGGAACCGACCCTATTCTAACTCGCGATTATCTGCCTCCTAATGGCGGCACGCGGCTTGCATCAGAAATTGTAGACGATGGCCAGTCCCACGACGCGGGAGCCTACTGAGTAGATCGGGTAGCCGGTGGTGAGAGCGTTGGAATTCCTGGTGCCCGCCACCGGCGCCGCAAAGTTCAACTCCACGTCGGTCCAGGTGAACTCGTGTATCGGGTGATTTAGGAAGTTGAATGCGGAAATCCGGAACTGGAAGGTGTGTTCGGCGACGCGAAACTGTTTCTGCATCGCCAGGTCGCTATTGAAGTAAGCCGGCCCCTTGATGTAGGGCCAGACTACCGGGCCATTGGTTCCCTGCGGACCGAGCGCGAAGCAGGCAGGATTGAAGTACTGCCCGGACTTCAAGTTACTGCGCGGGTCGCAGGTAAGTATGGGGCGGATTCTCTCCGAATCCGTGCCCAGCCACATCTGGGCGTTCAAGCCGCCGGTGGTGCTGAGATACATATTGCCGCTCGTATTGGGTTGAATCGGCGCGCCGCTCTGCCGCATGATGGTTCCGGAGAGCACCCAGCCGTTGGCCGCGGCGCGCAGAAAACGGTTGCCATGGATGCGGAGAGGCAGGTGGACCACATACGCCGCGTTGAAAATGCCGGTGTGATCGTAGGGGAGGACGCCGTAGTTAGCCCGCAGATTGAATGGGTCCGCGGCGTAGCCGTTGGTGGCTCCGTTGTCCGACTCGCCGTCGCGAATCCCCAGCACCTTGCCGAACGTGTAATTCACCAGAAGAGTGACCGGCCCGGCCTTCTTATTCCAGGATGCCATCAGCGCATTGTAGTTCTGATAACTGCCATGACTGACTAACATCATCGTCTGATAGTTTTGATACGGGCGATAGTCCTCGAAAGGAATAGCCACCGATGCCGGATCGTTTATCGCGCCGGTGATGGGGTCGGGTAGGAAGTACGCGCCAGGTGGCGTCTTATTCAGGTTCCCAATATAGGCCGTGTTAGTGCCGTTGCCGGTGATCAGCAGGTCGCGGCTTCGACTGCCGGAGTACTCGATTTCCAAAATCGACTTCCACGGCAGAGCCTGGGAAACGATGAGATCGTAACTCTCCGTATAGGGCGTCCGCGCGTCCCCCTGCTGTAAGACTCCGAGATTTCCACCGAGACCCGCCGCCCCGCTCGGCAGGCCATACTGGGCGAAGTTCCATCCCAGGTTCGCCGGGTCAGTGAGAGTGTAATTGGCGACGCCGGTCGGCTCGTCGTAGATTCCCGCGTTGGTGACGCTATTGAATGAGAGCTGGTAGCGGTATACTCCGAAGCCGCCGCGCAGCACGGTCTTGCCGTGGCCGAAGACGTCCCAGGCCAAGCCAAAGCGCGGCAATGGGAAGAATAACTTCGAGGGGAAACCGGAGACGGGGACGCTCTTATCGATGCCATGCCAGAGGACGCCCGTCCATGCTCCCGCTGAGCTCGAGTTATTATAAGATGCCGGGTTCCAAACGGCCAAGCCAGGTCCGCCGGTCGGATACCACTGACCGATGTGATCGAGCCGCACGCCGTAAGTGATCGTGAGCTTGCGAGCTATTTTCCACTGGTCCTGCGCATACAGCGAGTACTGACTCTGCTTGAGGTCTTCCACATTGATGGCCGACGGCTGGCGAAACGACTGCACGCGGCCAGTAAAGAAATCGGCCATCGTATTGCCGCTGGAGTCGGCACCCGTGTTCGCGAATATCACCAGCCCCTGCGGGGCGTTTCCCCCTGAGCCACCAGGCTGATCGTTCTGGGCGAAGTCCCAGTAGACGCCGAACTTCAGCGCGTGCGCGCCCGCCACCTTTGAGAGATTGTCGGCCAGCGAAGGATCGCGCGACATCTTCCCGTATTCGCCATCGTGGAAACCGGTGCCGAAGGCCGGTGCATAGTAACCGGGGACGCCCGCCACATTGGGAGGCTGCGGCACGTACTTATCGGGCACCAAGGGACGGTAGCCACCCAGCCCGAGAGTAATAGGATTGACCGCCGACGGATCGCGAAGCCGAACCGGGTTAATGAATTGAGCCGCCGCAAAAACCGTCTCGTTGGTCAGCGTGGGACCGAATATATGCACCAGGTTTCCGCTAAGTACGTTCGAGACCAGGTGCGACGGCATTGTCGAGGGATAGGGAAGCGCGCTGCCGGGATAATACCAGATTCCGATCGGATTCCGATCGAACTCGTCCTGACGGTTCCATGTCACGGACAGCCGGTTCTTGTCGCCGATGTTGTAATCCGTTCTCACTCGAAACTCGAAGCGATTCGCTCGGGCGCTGCGATAGTCGTAGAAGTTATTGCCGGTCGCGTTCGGCTGCGCCCACGACGCCTGGGGAAAGGTTCTGGCATAGGCGAGCGAAGTCGAATCGAGCATACTCTGCGGGATCATTCCGCCTGGATAGTCCGCTGCGGCCCCGTGTCCGGCCGGAGCCGCCGCGTAGCCGGGATAGGCGTTCGAGAACCCCGCGCCGAGAGTGGCCAGGTACGCCGGCGAGAAGTTCCCCTGCAGCATTTGGGCGGTGGGCAGGAATGTCACCGTCTCGACGCCTGCCGGCTGATCCATGCCCTCCGGAGCGATGTAGAAGAACAGCTTGTCGCGCTTTCGATTGAACCGGGAACCCGGAATCAGCACTGGTCCGCCAATTTCGCCGCCGGGAAACATGTAGGATGGGATGGATTGCGACTTAGGGAATCCCAGGGCCTTCCAGTAGGCGTCTTCGGAATCGAGGTTGAAGTCGGTCGCGTATATGTAGACCGAGCCGTGAAAAGCGGCCACGCCACTCTTACCGATGGCCTGAACGGTAACCGGTCCCTTGGCGTACTCGGCCCCATAGGCCGAGGTAAGTACAGTCACCTCCGCCGTCTGGCTCGGATTAATGTTAGCCACCTGCGTGCCCTGGTTGCCGGGATCGAGCAGGTTGGCGCCGTCGGAAGTGACCGTCATCGATCCGTAGGGTTGCGTCCCATTGGCGACATACTGTCCGGCCGGTCCGGAGTTACTCTTCGTGAGTAGACCATTCCAGGCGTATTGCGAGAGGCCGCTGTTCATAGCCATGCCCGGTAGGATTTTGATCAGTTCGGAAACGTTGCGGCCCTGGATGGGAAGGTCGGCCAGCATTTGGCTGGTCAGCGTCTGACGAGTCTCGCCGGTGTCGAGCGGTGTCATCGAATCGAGTGAGGCCGACACTTGCACCTTCTCGGCGGCAGCCTTGATCCGCAACACTATGTTCGGCAGATTCCGGCTTTCGCCCTGGCTGAAGACGATGCGCGCACGCTCCCAAGCGGCGAAGCCAGGCGCCGATACGGCCACCGCGTAAGTGCCGGGCTGGAAGGCGGAGATACTGAAGAACCCGCTATCGTTCGAGACCGTCTCGCGGGTCGTGTTAGTGGCTTCGTTTCGCAGCATGACTTTGGCATTGGGCACCACGGCGTTGCTCGCGTCGTACACGGTGCCGCCGAGCGAGCAACTCGCGTTTTGGCCGAAGACGAGCGACGGCGAAAAGGTCAGGGCCGCGGCGAGCAGCACCAGTCGTAAGATGGCGTACCGAGTCATGGGAGTGAGACTCCTGATTGGATGGCGTGTGAATTCGCGGCGCTCAGCTCAGTCGCTTCGCCGTCCCGGAGCGCCGGGGAATCCACGACCCCACGCTGGGGCAATGGACGTGTTTCGGACCTGAAGCTCTGTCGTTCCGGCACCTTGCAAAGATTCTACGAGGTCCCGTCGCGAAGTGCCAAGGGTTTTCGCAGGACTGGCCGTCCTGGCCGATGAGTGGCCGGATGGTAGGAATGATTGGCGGCCGCCCGCCCCCCTGTCACGCGAAATTGGCAATAAATTCAAGAATTATGCGGATCTTCTCCGCCTATACTTATGGATATGAAACCGGCGCACGTTTTCAAGGTAGTTCCTTCTCTGCCCGCCCCGCTCGAAGGGCTGCGAACCCTGGCGAACAATCTCCGCTGGTCGTGGGATCACAACACCATCGAATTGTTCCGGCGGCTGGATAGCGTGTTATGGGAGACGACCGGCCACAACCCGGTCAAGCTACTGGGGCTGATCAGTCAGACGCAACTGGAGGCGGCCTCGCGCGACGAGGCCTTTCTGGCCCATTTGCACCGTACCGAAATCGCGTTGGGATCGTACCTCTCCGGCGAGGCGAGCTGGTACCGCCGCACCTGCGGTCACAACGAGGGGCTGCTGGTAGCCTACTTTTCGGCCGAATTCGGTATTACCGAATGCCTGACCATTTTCGCTGGCGGCTTGGGCATACTCGCCGGCGATCACCTGAAGGCCGCCAGCGACCTGGGCGTGCCGCTGGTGGGCGTCGGTCTCCTCTACCAACAAGGATATTTCCGCCAGTATCTCAACGCCGCCGGCTGGCAGCAGGAGAAGTACGAGGACAACGACTTCCGGACACTGCCGATCACGCTCGAGCAGCGCGCCGACGGAACTCCGCTTACGGTCGAGTTGTCTTACAACGGCAATAAGATTGTCGCGCAGGTCTGGCGCGCCGTGGTGGGCCGCGTCTCGCTCTATTTGCTGGACACGAATACCGCGAAGAATCGGCCGGAAGATCGCGACATCACCGACCAGCTCTACGGCGGCGGAACCGAGATGCGGCTCAAGCAGGAAATCATGCTCGGCATCGGCGGTTACCGCGCGCTTGAGGCGCTCGGCCTCTCCCCCACCGTGTATCACATGAACGAAGGGCACTCGGCGTTTCTGTCGCTCGAGCGCGTGCGGCGGCTGATGGAGCGGCACCAGCTCAGCTTCGCCGAAGCGCGCAAAGTGGCCTGCGCCGGCCTGGTCTTCACCACCCACACGCCGGTCCCGGCCGGGCACGACTACTTCTCCGCCGGTCTGCTCGATCACTATTTGGGCGATTACGCGGCCGGCCTGGGCTTGTCCAAGCAGGAATTCTACGGGCTGGGCCGGCAGAACGCCGCCAACAACGCCGAGGAGTTCTGCATGACGGTGCTGGCGCTGCGCATGGCGGCCTCTTCGAACGGCGTCAGCCAGTTGCACGGCATGGTCAGCCGCAAGATATGGAAGACGCTGTGGCCGGGCGTGCCGGAGGACGAAGTTCCGATCGGATCGGTGACCAACGGGGTGCATTTCCGCTCCTGGATTTCGGCCGAAATGAACCAGCTTTACGACCGCTACCTGAGTCCGAAATGGCGCGAAGAAGGCGCCGATGTGGAACTCTGGAAGCGCGCCGAAACCATCCCGGCCGAGGAGCTGTGGCGCACCCACGAGCGGCGGCGCGAGCGCCTGGTGGGCTTCGCGCGCCGCACCCTGCGCGACCAGTTGGAGCGGCGCGGCGCTCCGCAGGCCGATATCGACGCCGCCGACGAAGCGCTCAATCCCGACGCGCTCACCATCGGCTTCGCGCGCCGTTTCGCCACTTACAAACGGGCCACCCTCCTGCTGCGCGATCCCGACCGCCTGGCGCGCCTGCTCAACGATCCGCAGCGCCCGGTGCAGATTCTCTACGCCGGCAAAGCGCACCCGCGCGACGATGCCGGCAAGGCCTTCATCCAGCAGATCGTCAAACTCGCGCAGCGCCCCGAGTTCCGCCGCCGCATCGTGTTTCTCGAGAACTACGACCCGAGCGTGGCGCGCTACCTCGTGCAGGGCGCCGACGTCTGGTTGAACACGCCGCTGCGCCCCGAAGAAGCCAGCGGCACCAGCGGCATGAAGGCTCTCGCCAACGGCGGCTTGAACCTCAGTATTCTGGACGGCTGGTGGGACGAGGCCTGGCACCCGGCCACGGCGAACCGTCCCTTCGTCGGCTGGGCCATCGGCCGCGGCGAAACCTACGAGGACCGCGAGTATCAGGACCAGGTGGAATCGCTGGCTCTTTATGAGATCCTCGAACACGACGTCGTCCCGGCCTTCTACGAGCGCGGCGCCGACGGCCTCCCGCGCCGCTGGATCGCGTGCATGAAGTCCTCCCTCGCCAACCTGTGCGCGGAATTCAACATGCAGCGCATGGTCACCGAGTACGCCACCGATTTCTACCTGCGCGGCCACGACCGGTACCAGCATCTGATGGCCGACAATGCCGCCGCCGCTCGCACGTTGGCCGCCTGGGCCCAGCGCATCCGCGACAACTGGGCGAACGTGGCCGTTGAAAGCGTGGACGCGCTGCCGGCGACCGAGCTGCGCAGCGGCGCCGAGGTGGAAGTGCGGGCGCGCGTCCGTCTGGGCACCATCGGTTGCGAGGAGGTCTCGGTCGAGCTGTATCTCGGCATGCTCGACGCCGACTTCGAGATCTGCGATGCCGCCGCCGTGCCAATGGAGATGGTGAGCAAGGCCGCCGACGGCGTCTACATCTTCGCCGCTCATTCCGCCGCCTGCCGCGAGAGCGGCCAACACGGCTACACCGTCCGTGTGCTTCCCTACCACGTCGAAGAACCGCAGATGTTTCTGCCCGGCCTCATCCGCTGGGCCAACGCGTAAAGCAGCGTGGGCATGATGGCCGGCCGCCGGCAACCCCGCTACAATATGGGGGTGCAGCAGTCCAAATTTCGCATCGGGCTCGTCCAGATGGCGTGCTCGGCAGAGCCGGCCGGGAACCTGGCCACGGCGGAAACGCGCATTCGCGAGGCCGCCGGCCGCGGCGCGCAGATCGTTTGCCTGCCGGAGCTTTTCCGCTCGCAGTATTTCTGCCGCGAGGAAGACACCCGTTTCTTCGATCTCGCCGAGCCGGTGCCCGGGCCGACGGTCGAGAGCCTGTCGCGCCTGGCGCGCGAACTGGCGGTGGTCATCGTCGGTTCCATCTTCGAGCGCCGCGCCGCGGGCGTCTATCACAACACCGCCGTCGTCTTCGATGCCGACGGCCTGCTGCTCGGGATGTATCGCAAGATGCACATCCCGGACGACCCGCTCTATTTCGAAAAATATTACTTCACGCCCGGCGACCTGGGCTTCCGCTGTTTCGACACGCGCTATGCCCGCATCGCGCCGCTGGTGTGCTGGGATCAGTGGTTTCCCGAAGCCGCGCGCCTGGCCGCGCTGGCCGGCGCCCAAGTGCTCTTCTACCCGACCGCCATTGGCTGGCATCCGGCCGAGAAGGGCGAATTCGGCGCCGCGCAACACGACGCCTGGCGCACCATCCAGCGCGCGCACGCGATCGCCAACGGGCTCTACGTGGCGGCGGCGAACCGCGTCGGATACGAGGGTCCGCCCGAGCGCGGCATCGAGTTTTGGGGCGGCTCGTTCGTCTCCGCTCCATTCGGCCAGGTGCTGGCCGAGGCCGGCCACGATAAAGAGGAGACGCTTATCGTCGAATGCGATCCCGCCCGCATCGAGGACGTGCGGCGCAATTGGCCGTTTCTGCGCGACCGCCGCATCGACGCGTATGCGCCCATCCTGAACCGGGTGATCGATTGAGCGCGGCGCCGCGCGGCTTCCGCATGCCGGCCGAGTGGGAGCCGCATCTGGCGACGTGGCTCGCCTGGCCGCACAACCATTCCGATTGGCCCGGCCGTTTCGCGCCTATCCCGTGGGTGTATGGCGAAATCGTGCGCAAGCTCAGCCAGGTCGAACGCGTTCGCATCCTGGTGCGCGATGCCGCGCTTGAACGGCAGGCGCGGCGCGTGCTGATCAAAGTCGGCGCCAACCTCGACGCGGTCGAGTTCTTCCTCTGCCCGACCAATCGCGGGTGGACGCGCGATTATTGCCCGCTCTTCGTGCGTAACCGTCGCGGCGCCCGCGCGCTCGTTGCCTGGCGGTTCAACGCCTGGGCCAAGTACGACGATTGGAAACTGGATGCGGCCGTGCCCGCGTTCCTGGCGCAGCGTTTGCAATTGCCGACGATCGAGCCCGGCATGGTGCTCGAAGGCGGCAGCATCGATGTCGATGGCGCCGGCCTGCTCGTCACCACCGAAGAGTGCCTGTTGAGCCCCGTGCAGGCGCGCAATCCGCAATTCAGCCGCTCGGAGATCGAACGGAAACTGCGCGCGCACCTGGGTGTCCGGCGCGTCGTCTGGCTGCGCAACGGCATCGCTGGCGACGATACCCACGGCCACGTCGACGATATCGCCCGCTTCGTCGCGCCCGGCGTGGTAGCCGCCGCGACCGAGGCCGATCCCTCCGACGCGAATTACCTGCCGCTCGGCGAGAACCTGCGCATCCTCCGCGCCGCCGGCCTGCGCGTGGTCAAACTGCCCATGCCGCGCCCGTTCGTTTTCGATGGCCGCCGCCTGCCCGCCAGCTACGCCAATTTCTACGTCGCCAACAAGCTGGTCCTGGTGCCGACCTTCAACGATCCCGCCGACCGCGTCGCGCTCACAGCGCTGGCACGCGCGTTCCCCGATCGCGAAGTCGTCGGCATTAATTCGACCGATTTAATCTGGGGCCTCGGCGCTCTGCACTGTATGACACAGCAGGAGCCGGCGGAATAAGGGGCCGGAACCGCAGGACCTCTCCGTTCCCGCGGTTGACTTTTTCGGCCTCCAATTTCCGAACCTCAAGCGCTACTTGCTGTACAAGACCGGCTTCTTCTCGGGAAACTCGATTGACCATTCCACCACAGTAACCGCCTTGCCGTCGTACTTGATCCACTGCGGGGCCTTCGGCAGGGTCGAAAAGCCTTGGGCGTTTGTCGGCGTCACCAACACTACCTCGATCGTTCGATGCTGCAGCATCCCAGCGAATGAGCCATGTCTCTCGCCCACAGTCAACGTGTGCTTACTGTCGTTCCAATGGAAAGCGATCTCACTGAAGGCGCCCTGTTCATAGTTATAATTGGTGCCTTCGTCTTCATAGAGCGTGAAGTCGCCGTCGGCTCCCGCGTACACATACACAGTAAGTGGGTCGGCCGGTTTCTCGCCGACATACTGTAACTCGGGTCCGAAGGGTACGATCGAGCCGGCGCGCACATACACCGGAATCCGGTCGTAGGGCGCGGCGGCATCCTGGATCGTGCCCGCCTGCGCCTTCTCTCCGCTCCAGAAGTCGTACCACGTGGTGCCGAACGGCAGGTAGACGCTGCGGCTGCGCGCTTTGTACTCGGTGATCGGCGCCACCAGCAGCGCGGGGCCGAACAGGAATTCGTCGGTCAGTTCGCGCGCCGTCCTGTCCTCGGGGAAGTCCATCACCAGCGGGCGCAGGATGGTCGCATCGCGCCGCGTCACCGCGCCGGCCAGCGAATAGATGTACGGGAACATGCGATAGCGCAGCCGATCGAATTTGGTTTCCGCCTGATAGGCCGGGCTCGCCGCGTCGCCCATGGTCCACATCTCGCGGAAGCGCAGTTCGCCGTGCACGCGCAGCAGCGGCGTGAAGGTGCTGAACTCGAACCAGCGCGCGTTCAACTCGCGCCACTCCTCCTGGTCGGCCGGCTTCATGGGCTCGGCCGAGAACTTGTTCTGCATCGTGTAGCCGCCGGTGTCCGTCGTCCAGTACGGCACGCCCGAAAGGCTGATTCCCAGGCCCGCCGGTATCTGCTTCGCCAGCGCCGTCCAGGTCGAGGTGATGTCGCCCGACCAGCTCGACGCCGCGTACCGTTGCTGCCCCGCATACCCGGAGCGCGTCAGCAGGAACACGCGCTGGTTCGGCGCCGCCCCGCGCTGGCCCTCGTAAATCGCCTGGCTGTTCTCGAGCGCGAAAGCGTTCAACACGCGCGAGGCCGTCCCCAACGCGGTCGGATTCATCAAGCGGCGCGAGTCTTCCACCGTGGTCGGCGAGGGAGTGCAATCCGGTTCGCTCGCGTCCATCCACCAGGCGTCGATGCCGCGGCGGAACAGGTTCTTATCCATCTGGGACCAATACAGCTTGCGCGCCGCCGGATTAAACGCGTCGTAATCCGTCGCCACGTATCCCAGCCAGTCGCGTACCTGCAACTGCAAGTTCGATTGGAACAGGAAACCGTGCGATTGCAGCTCGAGCGCGTTGGCCGTGGTCGGATAGAATTTCGGCCACACCGAAATCATCACGTGCACGTGAGCGTCGTGAATGGCTTTGATCCAGCCGTCTGGATCCGGAAAGCGCGCCTTATCGAACTCGTGCGATCCCCATGCATCGATCGGCCAATACTGCCAATCCTGCACGATGGTGTCGAACGGGATCTGCCGCTGCCGGTATTCGCGCACCACGTTCAAGCTCTGCTCGGCCGTCTCGTACCGCTGGCGCGATTGCCACAGGCCAAAAATCCACGACGGCATCATCGGCGCGCGCCCCGTCAATTGCCGGTATCCCGCGATCACGTCGTCCAGCTTCGGCCCGTACACGAAGTAGTAATCGGTCCCGTCGCCCACTTCCGACCACAACGAAGTCGCCCGATCCTGGTTTGGCGTCTTCCAGGCGAATTTCATCGTGCTGCCCTGTTCCGTGTCCCATTCGATGCGCACCGGGTAGCGGTGCCCGCCCTCGAGCGGGATCTTCACCTGGTCGGCCATCGCCAGCCAGTTCTGCCGCCAGTGGTCGAGCACCAGCCGTCCGTCGATCCACACTCTAATGCCACCGTTGGCGAACGTCTGGAACTGGTAATCGCCGGTGACCGGCGCCGCGATCGAGCCTTCCCAGCGCGTGTTCTTCAGCGCCGGCTGCGGATGATCCTGCGGCAGGAAGTCGAGCTGTAAGTCGGAGGAGAACCGCGCCGGCTCGGACCCGTCGATCGGTTGCACCGTCAGGCCGCCCTGCGCGCCCGACGCGTCGTACAGGTATTCGGGCGCAATCGGCGCGAACGGCCGCAGGTCGCCGAAGCGCGTGAGCGACGTGTTCTCCCAGAGCACTCCATAGCCGCGGCTCGACACCAGGAACGGCACCACAATGTTCGTGTTGCGCTGCCACATGTCGAAGTCGTAGCCCTTGATGTCGAGCGCGTTGAACTGCCGCTGCCCGAGGCCGTAGAGCGATTCGTCGGCGTTCTCCGCCCAGCGCTGCCGCACGTGCCACGTCCGCTCGCCCTGCACTTCGGCCGGTTCGATCGCGCGCCCGCCGGGTAATTCCGCGGCAATCTGCTTGCCCGCCGCATCGAGAAAACGAACCGCTCCCGTGCGCCGGTCCACTACCACCTGCAAGCGCGCCGTCGAGAGCGTGATCGTGTCGGCCGTGCCGCCGAGCTTCCAATCGGTGAACGGCTTCGCCTGCGGGAGCACGTCCAGCACCGGCCGCGTGAAGAAGCTCGCGTCCTTGCCGAAGGCGACGCGCACCATGGTTTCCGAAAGCACCTGCACCTTCAGCAGGCCGCCGGGCAAGGTGACGACGATGCTATCCGACCCCTCGGGCCGTTCCTGTCCCATCGCCAGCATTCCCGGCAGAAGCAGCAGCAGCCCCGCGGCCGCGCTGCGCAATAGATCGATTCGTTTCCGGTTAGTCATTCTGGAACTCTCTTTTCCCGATCGTTCAGAATAACAACCAGCCCGCCCGTCGACAAACCCTCCGGCTTACAATGGAAGCGCCCATGCTCCGCATCTTGGCTACGACGATCCTTGCGGCGGCGGCGTTCGCGGACGAGCCGCTCTACGATCTCTATGGCCAGGTGCGCCCGCCCGGCCCCGCGTCCATCTCCCTGTTCGGCGCCGATAAGCCGTTCGATGCCGCTGCCTCCACCCTCGATGGCCGCTTCCGATTTCATAAGCTGCTGCCCGGCACTTACACCGTGGCCGTGTTTGTGCCCGCCTGCGGCGAAGCCCGCCGCACGATCGAAGTGGGACCGGGCACCGCCGGATCTAAACGCCGCGTCTCTGTTTCGATCGACCTCGCGCCCGGCGATTTCGCGCCCCTCGAACCCGTCCGCCAGCACACCGTTTCCACCCGCGTCCTCGCCATCCCCGCCCGCGCCTACCGCGATTATGACGAAGCCCGCTCCGCCCTTTCCCGCCGCGCCACCGCCACCGCCGTTTCCCATCTCGAACGCGCCGTAGCCCTCGCTCCCCAGTTCGCCGCCGCCTGGAACGAATTGGGCACGCTCGCCTATCAGACCCAGGACTTCACCCGCGCCGAAGAGTGCTTCCTGCGCGCGCTCGATCAGGACCCGCACTCCTACGAGCCGCTCGTCAACCTGGGCGGCGTCGAAGTCACTCTGCGTAAGACCGAACGCGCGCTCGATTACAACATCCAGGCCGTCCTCGCCCGCCCCAACGACGCCCTGGCCAATTCGCAGCTCGGCATGGCCTATTTCCAGGCCGGCAATGACGACCTGGCCCTCCGGCATCTCGCAACCGCCCGCCGCCTCGATCCGGCGCACTTCTCTCATCCGCAATTGTTGATGGCCGAAATTCATCTCCGCCGCAAAGACCGCCCCGCCGCCGCAGCCGACCTGGAAGATTTCCTCGAGCACCACCCCGATTGGCCCCACGCCGCCGAAATGCGCCAGGCTATCACCCGGTTGAGACAATAGCCCGCCCGGTTTCGCGGCGCCCCACTGTTAACTTTTGGCCAATTTTCGCCCGGCGGCGATCATTGTGAAAAAAACAATTTGCAAGTTGAATGTTTTTTGCTATTCTAGTATCGCTCTGGTTAGTACTTACCGCGCGAGGATTATGGAGACAGCCGCAGAAGGCATTCTGACTCGCGATGAAATGGAAAGCAGGCGCTTGTTAGCCGCACAAGACCTGCAGAGGGGGCTTACCCAGTCCCAGGTTGCCCGGAAGTTTGGGGTGAGCCGCACCACGGCTTCCCGCTGGCATCGGGCGTTGAGTGGGAGAGGTGTGGACGGGCTGCGCAAGCGGCGCGCTCCGGGTCGCCCCAGCCGTCTCAATGCCGAACAGTTGCTGGCGGCGGCGGAGATCTATCGCTCCGGTCCGCGCACCGCCGGATTCCAGGCCGACCGCTGGACTACGCAGCGATTCGCCGGCGCCATCCAGGCCCGCTTCGGCATCCGGTACGATCCCGACCACGTCGGCCGTATCATCCACCGCCTTGGCTTGCGCGACCGCACGCACACCCACCGCAGCATGGCCGACATTCACTATAGCTCCGTCGCCACGCCGGTCTCCCTGCACGCCGAAGCGCCAGAGGCTTCGTAAGTCAGGCTCGATTTTTCGACCGGCGGTGACTGACCGTGCCCTCTCGCACGCGGCTCGAATGCCCGCCCGGAGCCGCGACCGAAGGGAGTGGTGCGCCGCGTCCGCTCGCTCACCGCGGCAATCGCCAGATCAAGTAGATTAGTCCGATGGCGAACCCCGCGCCGGCCTGATACTCCTGATTCTGTAAGTACAAGCGAAAGCGAAACGGCGCCGGCGTCGATTCCGGATCCGGAGTAAGTCGCGGCCACAGCGCCCGCACGCGTCCTGCATAAGTTGCGTAATCCGGGAATAGGTGGCGCAGGTGCTGCTCTTCGAGTTGAATCACCGGCAGATAGACCAATAAGAAGACACACGCGAACACCAGTGCCAGCCACGGACTGCGCGCGGCGATGGCCAGTCCCGTGGCCACCAGCAGCGTGCCCAGATAGAGCGGGTTGCGCATGTGCGCGTACGGTCCGCCGGTCGCTAGTTCCCGGTTCTTATCGAGACATCCCGCCGCCCACCCGCGCAGCGCGAGGCCGGCGAGCGAAACCGGCACGCCCCAGGCAAGCGACTCGGCCAGCGGCCGCGACAGCCACGCGAACACCGCCACGATGAGAAAGCCGGACGGAACGCGCAACCGCGCCACTCGGTCGGCATAAGGTTTGGGAAATGAAATCATTTGGGTTTGCACGCGCTCTCGTCGCGCGGCCGACGAAGCGCCCCGCGCAGCGATTCGAAAACTTCTTCCACCGTGATCCGGCGCATACTCTCGTCAATCTCGTCGAGCCGCTTATAAGTGGTCGTCGCTCCCGGCCATCGCAGCACGCCGAGCGAACCGCCATACGGCCCGTTGCGCGCGGGATCGGTCGGCCCGAACAGCGCCACGCCCGGCTTCGCGAGCGCCGCCGCCAGGTGCATCGGTCCGCTGTCCACTCCCACCACCGCCGTTGCGCGCCGCGTGGCGTCGATCAATCCGGCCAAGCCGCAAGCGTGCGGCCAGATGCCATCGGCCGCGGCGAGCCGCGACACAACTGGTTGGCAGGCGGAAGCGCCTGCCCCGCTCTTCCGCAAATCCTCCGCCACCAAAGTGGGACAGGCGCTTTCGCCTGTCAACCCACAAGCCCGCGAGTCGCCGGGTGACAAAGTGGGACAGACGCTTCCGTCTGTCAACCCGCCCGGAGGACCATTCAGCACCAGGGGCATCTTGCATTCGCGCCACAGCAGCTTGCCCAGCGCGAGGTAGTTTTCGAGCGGCCACTGCTTGGCGCGCCAGCCGGCCGTGGGCGATGCCAGCACAAAGTCGCCCTCGGGTAACTCCGCTTCGGGCCGTCCCGCCGGCAACGGAAAAACGCGCAGCCGCTCGCGCGCCCCGGCCGCCGCCGCAAGATCGAGATTGCGATCCACCACATGCGCCGCCTCGCTCGATGCGCGGTTCGTATAGAAGACGCCCGCCGCCCGCTCGCGTAGTTGCCCGCTCTCCCAACCGAAGATGCGCTCCGGCCGCGCCGCCGCAGCCACCACCGCCGATTTCAGCAACCCTTGAAAATCCACCGCCAAATCGAACCCCTCGCTGCGCAATTCGCGCCACGAAGCCAGAAGCCCGCTCGCGCTGCGCCTCCGCAGTAGAATCACTCGGTCCACATGCCGGTTCGCTTCGAGTAAGTCCGCCCACTGCGGTTCCACCACCCAAGTCAGGTGCGCCCCAGGGAAGCCACTCTTCAACGACGCCACGCCCGCCAGCGCGTGGACGATATCGCCCATCGCACCCAGCCGTACCACGAGTATCCGCAAAGGGTTCCGCGTCAAAGGAGTCGCCAGTCCTTATTCAATCACAAATCGCTGTTGCGGCCTGGCATGCGGCCCATGACGGGGCTCTCGACGTGCAGCGGCAGGGAATTTGGATCCAGAGCCGCAGCCAGCATCCGGTCTGGCCACTACTCATCCATTTGGGCGGGTTCCGGATGGTCAGCCGAGAAAGTCACATTGCGTACGAATGAGTAGGGCCCGGAAGCTGGGTCATTTGGCCAACCTCTACCCGATGAATTTGCCAGCCGGGACAGCCTCTCGATATCCGTTTTGACAACAGAATTTGTAATCTCACAACGCGACGTGTCCAACGTTCCGGCCTTGACCGTATCCAGGTAATCTGAGACGGCTGCCGCTTCGATCAAGACCTTGCCTGATCCGGCCCAATGACGGTCTTGCCCATTCTTCTTCACGCCAAAAACCCAAAATGACTCGCCAGTTTCCATATCGATGTAATTGCCGCCCGATTCCGCACGCCGTTGGCCTTTGCGCTTCATTAGACCTCGGCCGTTGAAATACAACGTCCGGCCGGACTTCGATTGCGTCACGTAGCCAATCCACGCGGGGCCATTGTCGGAATGGCCGCTCTTGAGCTCGATGTACCTGAGGATCTTCACCCTCAAAGTGTGCCACACCAGCGCCGAGTTGACCAGAGCCCCCCGGAGCTTCTTTGGGGGTACGCTTGAGCTCGTGATTCTGGAGTCAATCCGCTTGGCCGAATAACAACCGCGTCGGACGCTGACCCACTACCAGACCCCTTCCCCACTTACTCCGCCTGATCGTACCCGCCGAGTCTCCGTATCCAGATATTGCGATACCGGACCGGGTCGTGGTGGTCCTGCAAGAGTAGCGGCGCTTCGGCGGGCTGGGCGGTGTAGTGAGCTACCTGCCTATAGACCATCGGGCCCAGGATCTCTTTGTGATGATGTACCACGACTCCGTTGTAAATGACTGTCACAAACGCCGGCTTAGTCACCTGGTCGCCTGTCAGTCGCGGCGCTTCGAAGACGATGTCATAGGTGTTCCATTCGCCTGGCCTGCGGGCCGGGTTGACCAGCGGCGGCCATTGGCCATAAATCGCGGCCGTCTGTCCGTCCGCATAAGTCGGGTTCTCCCATGCGTCGAGCACCTGAATCTCAAAGCGGCTCATTAGGATCACGCCGCTGTTGCCGCGGCTCTGGCTGTTGCCGTGCGGCGGCGCGGGCGATGCCCATTCGACGTGTAACTGGCAGTCTCCGAACTTATCGCGCGTCACTAAGTCGCCCGAGTTCCCCGCCACCTCGAAGTATCCGTCTCCAAGCTTCCAGGTGGGTTCGATCAGTTTGCCCTGGTTCTCGCCGCGTCCGCGCTGCTGCCACTTGGACAGGCCGGTGCCATCGAACAGTACGATCGCATCCGATGGCGGCGCGCCCGGCGCATTCCCGGGAACCACCACTTTAGGATGCGGCCGCGCCGGATCGTGTACGTGCCAGGGCATCCCCGGCAGCATTGGCGTATCGGTGAAACCCAGGTCGGGATTGGGCTGTTTGTCTTGAGCCGGGGCGGCGCTCGCAAGCGCGGCGGCGGCGGAGACTTTGAGGAAATCGTTCCGCGTCATGGCGAACCCAGCATAATGCGATTGCCGCTCCCAACACAACCGGCCCGCCGGCTTTGCTCGAACGAAAAAAGCCCCGCCGCCCTCCGAGGGCGCGGCGAGGCCAGAGAAGTTGCGATTGCCGGCTGCGACAACCGCGTCGACCGCTCCCTCTGGTCGCGGCTCCGTTTGCGTTCGGAGCCGTCGCCAGAGGAAGCGGTTGCCGGCGATAGTGCCGGCCGTTCCAGCAGAGGCACGTTAGTTCTTGGCCGGGACTGCGGGCGCGGCGCTGGCAACCTTGGATTTGTTGGCGCGCTTCGCAGCGGCGGTCGTCTTGGTGGACTTTTTCGGGGCCTTGGTGGCCTTCTTCGTGCTCTTCGGTTTGGCCGTGCTCTTGGCCGTGGTTACGGTTTTCCCTGCGTCGGTGGTGGGCGCGGGGGCCGGTGTCTGCGCGGCGAACGACAGGGTGGCAAGTCCGAGGGCGAGGGCGATCAGCGTCTTTTTCATTTTATTTCTCCTCTGCGGGCCTCATCGCCCGCTTACAATCCCATCTTGCGGCCAACGCCGAAAATGCACACTAGCCGACGCAGGCTACTGGAGGCCCCCAATCCGGGGTGGCGGCGATTAAGATTCGTTAGTATACGAGCCGCGCGAGTTGCGATACTGGATAACGCGATGCAACCAAAGCCGATCACTCACCGCAACATCTTTCGCGTGCTGACGGCCGGCTTCGCCCTGGTGGTGATCCTGCTCCTGGCCGCGGCGCTGGTGGCCGTGCGCAACATCCACGCCATCCGGCAAAGCGCCTCCGGCCTGATCGGCGAACAGGAAGTGGCGCGCCGGCTGATCGGCGAACTGCACGGACAACAGACCAGCCTGGCCGAAGTCTTCTCGATCCTGGCGCGCGACCCCGATTCGCTGGACGCGGGTGCGATTCTCCAGCAGCTCGATACCGCCGACGCCGATACCTCCCGCATCGCCGCCGAAGGCGCGCGCACGGCGGACCGCGACCTCTGGGCGCGGCTGCGGCAAGCCTCGCTCGCGTTCTCCTCCGAGGCGCGCCACATTCTGGCCGAAGACGAGCCGGAGACGTTCGCTCCGGTCGAGCTGTTTCGCCAGCATGAGGACTTCATGTCCGTGGTCGCGCGGCTGGTCGAGCGCGAATACCGGCTGGCCGGCGTGGCGCAAGCGCAGCTCGATCGGTTGACGTCGGAACTGCTCGAGACCACCGTGATCTTCGCCGGTTCGAGCGTTCTGCTGGCGCTCGTCTTCGCCATCATTACCGTGCGCATGGTGTCGCGGCTGATTCGCGGCCTCGAATGGCAGACGGCCGAACTGGGCCGCGTCTCCTGGCACATGCTGGAGGATCAGGAGGCCACTGCGCGGCGCTTCTCGCACGAGTTGCACGACGAACTGGGACAATCGCTCACCGCCATCAAGACCAATCTCGCCGCCGTCGCGCCGGCCGCGCCCGAGCGCATCGCCGATTGCCTGCGTCTGGTGGACGAAGCGATTGGCAACGTGCGCCAGATGTCGCAGCTCCTGCGGCCCACCATTCTCGACGATTTCGGACTGGCCGCCAGCCTGCGCTGGCAGGTGGAGGGGTTTGCCGCGCGCACCGGCATCGACGCGCGGTTCGAATCCAACTTCGACCGCCGCCTACCCGGCGAAACTGAAACCCACCTGTTCCGCATCGCCCAGGAGGCGCTCACCAACGTGGCGCGCCACGCCGAAGCGCATCGCGTGACGGTGACGCTCATGGCCGAAAAGCGGCAGCTCCGCTTGAGCGTGCAAGACGATGGCAAGGGCCTGGCGGGCGCGCCGGCCGAGGGCCGCGGCATGGGCATGATCGGCATGCGCGCCCGCGCCCGCATCGCCGGCGGCGAATTCGCCGAACGTTCGCGCCCCGGCCAGGGTGTTCTAATTGAAGTTCGGCTCCCCATTCCAGATGAAACGGATTCGCATTCTGCTGGCTGACGACCACGCCGTGGTGCGGCGCGGATTTCAGATGATCCTCGCCGAGCAAGCCGACATGGAGATCGTCGGCGAAGCCGGCAACGGCCGCGAGGCGCTGGAACTGGCCGCCCAGTTGAAGCCCGACGTAGTGGTGATGGATGTCGCCATGCCGGAGCTGAACGGCATCGAAGCCACTCGCCGCATGCCGGACAACGCGCCGCACGCGCGCGTGCTCGCGCTCAGCATGCACAAGGACGCGGTCTACGTGCGCGAGATCCTGCGCGCCGGCGCGCGCGGTTATCTGTTGAAGGATGCCGCGCCGGCCGACCTCGTGACGGCCGTGCGCGCCGTGGCCGCCGGCGAAGGCTATCTCAGCCCGGCCGTTTCCGATGCCGTTCTGGACGACTATCGCCGCCACGTCACCAACCCCATCGACCTGTTGACCAGCCGTGAACGCGAAGTGCTGCAAATGCTCGCCGAAGGCAAGACCAACAAAGAGATCGCCGCCGTGTTGAACTTGAGCGTCTACACCGTGGATGCGCACCGCGGCCGCATCATGGAAAAACTCAACGTCCACAGCATCAACGAACTGGTCCGCTTCGCCGTGCGCAACGGGCTGATCGACTGAGCGAAGGCATCGGAGCTTCAATCCCGGGATAAACAGTTGGCAGGCGAAAGCGCCTGCCCCACCTTGCTGCGAACCTCTCGACGGTGAAGTGGGACAGACGCTTTCGTCTGTCAACCACCACGCGTTACGCCTGCTCGACCGCGATGCCGGCGTGGGTGAGGGCGGCTTCGACCTCGGCCGGGCGCAGACGCGTGGCGTCGTATTCGACCGTCAGGCTGTCCATGGCGGGCGACAGGCGCACGCGTTGAATGCCATAGAGCGAATGCGCGCTGGCAATGGTCGGGAACAGGTTCGCGCTGAGCGGCTGGCTGAGGCGGAAATGGATCTGCACCCTGGTCATACTCCATTACAGAATAGCAGCGTGCAGATTGAGCGGGCCCGCCCCGCGGCCCAGTCCGGGATTGGTACGAATGGCCTCCGCGATCCAACGCTTGGCGCGCCCGACCGCTTCGGGCAGCGCCAGGCCGAGCGCCAGGCATGCGGTGATGGCCGCGGAATAGGCGCAGCCGGTGCCATGCGTGTGCGGCGTCTCGATGCGCGGCGCGGGGAACTCGTGCCAGGCTTTGCCATCGAACAGGAGATCGATCGGATCGCCCGGCAGGTGGCCGCCCTTGAGCAGCACAGCGCGCGCGCCCATTTCGTGCAGGCGCAGCACGACGCGGCGGGCATCAGCCGCATCGCGAATGGCGATGCCGGAAAGCGCCTCGGCCTCGGGGATATTCGGCGTGATGAGCGCGGCGGAAGGCAGCAACTCGTCGGCCAACATGCGGACCGCCTTCGGCGCCAGCAGCGCGGTGCCGTGCGTGCTGACCAGCACCGGATCGACCACTAGCGGAAAATCGAAGTGCCGCGCCGCCTGCGCCACCGTGCGCACGATGGCGGACGAGCCGAGCGCGCCGGTCTTCGCGGCGGCGGGCGGAATGTCCTCGAGGACGGCATCGAGTTGCTGCCGCACCAGGTCCGCCGCCAGCACCTCGACGCGCGACACGCGCACGCTGTTCTGCACCGTGACGAGCGTGGCGATGGCTTCGCCATAGACGCCGAACTGATGGAACGTCTTGAGGTCGGCCTGCAACCCGGCGCCGCCCGTCGGGTCGGCTCCGGCGATAGTGAGGGCCACGGGCGTCATATTCCATCAAGGATAACGCGGTCCGGTTCCGGCCGCTTGTTCGCATGAGCGACAGGCCACGGAAGACGACCTTTGGGAAAGCGCTCGGCTGCTATCATCAGGGCGTGGATCGAACCAAGACAGTGCGCACGTACGTGCTGGTATTGCTCTTTATCGGCCTGCGAGGCTTCGGCAACCTGCTGCTGGCATACGGAACCAAGCGGTTGCCGGCGGTGCTCGGCGTGCATCCGGCGGCGTATTTGCAGTCGGTGCTCGATCCGGCGGTAGCGGCCGGCATCGCCATGCTCATCTTCTCGATGTTCACGCGCCTGGCGCTGCTGAGCAGGGCGGATCTGAGTTTCGTGCTGCCGGTGACGGCGGTCGGCTACGTGCTGGCCGCCGTACTGGGCACGGTGTTTCTGCACGAACACGTGACGGCCGCGCACTGGCTGGCGGCGTTTCTCATTTTCGCGGGAGTGGCCGTGGTGGGATCGACGCCGCAGAACACCACCAAAGAGGCCGGCGCGCAATGAGGTGGCTGCTGGTTGCGATCACGGTGGTGGCCACGGCGTTGAGCGACCTGCTGCAAAGCTACGAGTTGAAGCGGGCTGGGGAACAGTCCGTGGGCGCGCGCGGCATCGCGCGGCTGGCGGGGATGCTGGTGCGGCGGCGCTACCTGATTCTGTCGATCGTGTGCCTGGCGTTTTCGTTCTTCGCCTTCATGGCGCTGGTGCAATCGCAGCCGCTCAGCTTCGCCGTGCCGGCCAGCGCGGCCAGCTTCATTTTGGAAACGATCGCCGCGAAGTTCGTGCTCGGCGAACAGGTGGGCCCGCGGCGCGCGGCCGGGACCATGCTGGTGCTTGGCGGCATTCTGCTTTTGGCGCGGTGAAGCGCCGGTCGGGCGAGGGAGGTTTCGATCGCGGGCAACCGCTTCCTATGGTCGCGGCTCCGATTGGCTCGGGATCGCGGCGCGCGTTATTCGCGCGGCGCCACCGGAACCAGCGCGCCGTTTTGAATCGTGTAATCGCGGCCGCGCCAGCGCAGCCTGTGGCGGGTGAAGCTGGTGGCCCAGATGCCGAATGCCATCGCGTCCCACAGCGGCACCAGCCACAGCTTGCGGGCGACGCCCGGTTGATGCAATCCCCAAACGGCGATCATCCACGTGAGCAGCCCACGCATGGCGAGATACGCTCCCCAATAGGCCAGCGCCGCGGCCGGCGGCGCGAACACGGCCGCGGCCACCAGCCACGGCACGGCCTGCGTGAAGAGCAATCCGAAGTGCCCCCACGGCCGCATGTGCCGCATCACCACCATCCAGCGCAGGCGCTTGTGGATCAGCTCGCTCATCGAGGCGAAATCGGCCACGGTCTCGACCGTATACGGCAGCAGCCGCACTTCGTAGCCCTGCTCGGCGATCAGGCGGCCGACCAGCAGGTCGTCGCCGGGACGGTTTTCGATGGCGCGGTATCCGCCGAAGCCGGCCAGGCGCTCGCGCGTAGTGGCGATGCTCGGCCCCAGCGCGAACTTGATGCCGTCGAGTTGCCAGGCGACGATAATGCCGGCGTAAAAGTCCGACAACATGCCGGTGGAATGCAGGCGGTCGGCGAAAGTCCTTTCGAGCGCCGTGACGTAGAAACAGGTGGTCGCGCCCACCTTGGGATCGGCCAGCGCCGCCACCATGGCGCGCAGATAATCCGGACCCACGCGGACGTCGCTATCGCTGATGACGACGACCGGGTGCGCGGCTTCGGCCACCAGGCGGTCGAGCTTGGCCACCTTGTCGTTGGCGGCGTCGCGGCCGGAGCCGTAGAGCACGCGGATGGTCCGCTCCGGGAAGGCGCGCTGCAATTCCTTGATCACCGGCAACGCGGGATCGTCGTAATCGCTGACGCAGAACACCAGTTCATAGTCCGGGTAGTCCTGATAGCAGAAGCTGGCGAAGTTCGCGTAGGCATCCGGATCGGCGCCGCGGATGGGCTTGAGGTTGCTCACGGCGGGCGTGTAACTCGCATCCGGCGGCGGCGCGCTACGCGCGGCGCGGAAGAAACGCCAGGTGCTGAAAATGGCGATCGCGTAATAAGCCAACGGCGCGGCGGCGATCACCAGCAGAATTATTTGGATCGAATTCATCGGAAACTCGGGCCGGCGGGGAGGGTCACCGGACGTCGCCCGTTAGTACAGGCTAGCATCGGGCGCGCGGCCGCGGAGCGCCGCTTGCCGACGGATTGCCGGCGCTCTCCGGAACCCATTCCGACGAGCCGCCCGCGCTTGCGTTATGATGCTGTCTTGATTCGAAGATTGTTGGTTCCCCTTGGGCTGGCGCTGTTCGTGTTCCAGGCCCGGACGGCGGAGAAGTTCTCGCTCACGGTCGATAACATCATGCGCGGCCCGGCGCTGGTGGGTTACGCTCCCGCGCAGATTCGCTGGTCGTACGACAGCCAGCGCATCTACTTCGAGTGGAAGCAGGCCGGCGACAAGCGGGATGCGCCGCTCGATACGTACGTGGTCGACCGCGACGGCGCGCCTCCGCGCAAGCTCACCGATGCGGAGGCCAGGCAGGCGCCGCCCATCCGCGGCGGCCTTTCGCGCGACCGGCGCCTCACGGTCTTTTCCCGCGACGGCAATCTGTTCCTCTACGATTCCTCCAACGGCGAAGCGCGCCAACTCACCGATACCGCCGAAGCCTCGACCGATCCGCATTTCCTCGCCGACGGCAAACGCGTCTACTTCACCCGCGGCGGGAACCTGTTCGTAATGTCGATCGATTCGGGTTCGCTCGTGCAGATGACCGACATTCGCGCCACAGGTTCGCCGCGGGAGGCGCAGCCGGAGGTCTTCGGAGACGATTCCGCCGAGCGCGCCGCCGCCGGGCCGGTTCAGGCGCCCGCCGGCCGGAAGCCCTCGAGCGCCAGCCAGGAAAGCCTGAAGCGGGAGCAGAAGGAACTCTTCGAAACCGTGCGCGACCGCGCGGCGCGGCGCGAAGAGGCCGAGGCCAAACACAAGCGCGACCATCCGCGCAAACCGTTCCCGCTCGGCGAGCGCCAGTCGGTCGCCGCCCTGCAACTTTCTCCCGACGAAAAATGCGCGATCGCGCTCATCGTCGAAGGCGCCACGGCCAGGCACACCGCGGTTCCCCGCTGGATCACCGATTCCGCTTACACCGAGGAATCGCGCGGCCGCTCGAACGTGGGCGACGCGCAGGACCGCACGCGCCTGGCGGTGTTCGACGCCGCGACCGGCGAGATGAAATGGGTGGATCGCGGGCAGCCGGCCGCGCCCGCGGTTCCCGGCGCGGAGGCGAAGGAGCGCGAGATCGATCTCGCCCTGCCCGTCTGGAGCGAGGATGGCTCGAAGGCCGCGCTGCTCGGCCGCTCGGCCGACAATAAGGATCGCTGGATCTTCGCTCTCGATCCCGCCACCGGCAAGACGCGCGAGTTGGCCCACGACCGCGACGACGCCTGGATCGGCGGCCCCGGCGAATCCACGCTGGGCTGGATGGGGAATGGCCGCGAAGTTTATTTCCAAAGCGAGCGCACCGGCTATTCGCATCTGTACGCAGCAGCCTGGGAGGGCGGCGCGCTGCGCGCCCTGACCGCGGGCAACTGGGAAGTGCTCACGGTGCGCCAATCGCCCGACAAAGCCCATTTCTACATCACCGCGAATGCCGATTCGCCTTACGAGAATCACCTCTATGAAATGGGCGGCGAAGGCGGCCCGCTCACCCGCCTCACCACGCGCCCCGGTAAGCACACGACCACCGTTTCGCCCGACCAGCACTGGATCGCCGACGTTTATTCGTACACCAACCAGCCGCCCGATCTTTTCGTCCAGGAGAACCGGCCGGCGGCCGAACCGCGCCGGCTCACCACCTCGCCCGCGCCCGAGTTCGCGGCCTACCCGTGGCTCGATGTACCGATTATCACCTTCACCGCGCGCGACGGCGTCGAGGTGCCGGCGCGCCTCTTCAAGCCGGCCCGCTTTCGCAAGGGAGGACCCGCCGTGGTGTTCGTACACGGCTCCGGCTATCTGCAGAATGTGGACCGCTGGTGGAGCGCCAATTACTATCGTGAGTACCTGTTCTGCCACCTGCTGATGGAGCGCGGCTTCCTCGTCGTCGACGTCGATTACCGCGGCTCCGCCGGGCACGGGCGCGACTGGCGCACCGCGGTCTACCGCCACATGGGCGGCAAGGACCTCGGCGATATCACCGACGCCGCCCGCTATCTGGTGGCAAAGCACGGCGTCAATCCTCAGAAAATCGGCCTCTGGGGCGGCAGTTACGGCGGGTTCCTTACCCTGATGGCGATGTTCACCCAGCCAGACACCTTCGCCGCCGGCGCCGCGCTGCGGCCGGTTTCCGATTGGGCGTTGTATAACCATGGCTACACTTCGCAGATCCTCAACCTGCCGCAGAGCGACCAGGAAGCCTACCGCCGCTCATCGCCGATCTTTTTCGCCGAGGGTTTGCGCGGCTCGCTGCTGATTTGCCACGGCATGGTGGATTCGAACGTCGAGTTTAGCGATACAGTACGGCTGGTTCAGCGCCTCATCGAACTGCGCAAGGAGAACTGGCAACTGGCCGTCTATCCGGTCGAGAGCCACGCATTCACCGAGCCGAGCAGTTGGGCCGACGAATACAAGCGCATTCTGGCGCTGTTCGAGCGGACGCTGGGCGGCAGGTGAAGTGGTCTCCGGCATATATCGGTTCATAACGAGGGTTATGGGTACCATATGCCATCTAACAATCTTGTCGCGATGCCCAAGTGTGGGTAGCCTATAAGTACACCATCTCACGCGTCGAGATGGGATTCTTATAACCGGTTCGGCCGCTCATCGCTGGCCGGGCCGGTCATTTTTTTGCGTGCCACTCTGGAGGGGCGGCGTCAACAACTGAGCCGATGTCCCGGATGGGGGGATGGCGCGAGCGCCCCCAATCGTAATAATCTGGGAGTCGAACCAAATGACCAACTCCGCCGTACCCCTTCTCCTTCTGCTCGGCTCCATCCCTTTGCTCGCGCAGCCGCAGCCCGCCGTCCCGGCTGGCGTGCATGCCGGCGCCGTCGCCACCGGCAATTACCGCAACCTATTCGTCGAAGCCGGCGTGCCGAATGCGGAAGTGGCGAAGAAACTCGACGCCGCTTTCCAGCAACTGTTTCACGGCGATCCCAAGACTCAGGCGGTCTACTATGCCGCCGGAAAGAACGCGAATGGCGAACTCGCCTACGTGACCGACGTGGCGAACCACGATGTGCGCACGGAGGGCATGTCGTACGGCATGATGATCGCCGTCCAACTCGACAGGAAGGCCGAATTCGACGCGCTCTGGAACTGGTCGAAAACGTACATGTATCACGCCGAAGCGGACCATCCGGCGCGCGGCTTCTTCTCCTGGTCGCTGAAGACGGATGGCACGCCGAATTCCGAGACGCCCGCTCCGGATGGCGAAGAGTATTACACGATGGCGCTCTACTTCGCTTCCGGCCGCTGGGGCAACGGCACAGGGATCTACAACTACCGCGCGGAGGCTGACCGGCTGCTCACCGACATGCTGCATCGCGAGGTTCTGCATGGCCGGACCAAGCGTGGGCCTTACGCCTGCGGCAATATGTTCGACGAGCAGCACAGCATGGTGCGCTTCGTGCCCGGAATGGAAGCGAACGGCTTCACCGACCCGTCTTACCACCTGCCGGCGTTCTACGAACTGTGGGCGCAGTGGGGTCCCGCGGTGGATCGCGCTTTCTGGTCCGGGGCCGCCGCGGCCAGCCGCGAGTTCTTTCAAAAGGCGACTAATCCAACCACAGGTCTGGCGCCCGATTACGCCAACTTCGATGGCACGCCGTACAGCCAGCGATGGAACCCCGGCGCCGCGAACTTCCGCTACGATGCGTGGCGCACGGCGATGAACTGGTCGGTAGACTGGGCGTGGTGGGCGAAAGACCCCGCCGAGCGGGAACTGAGCGACCGCATCCAGGCCTTCTTCTCCTCCCAGGGAATGGAGACCTACGGAGCCGTCTACACGCTGGCCGGTAAGCCGTTGGTCGCGACCCATGCCGTGGGCCTGGTTGCCACCAACGCCGTGGCCAGCCTGGCCGCGACCAATCCGCGATCGAGGGAGTTCGCCAAAGCCCTCTGGGCGTGCTCCGTCCCATCGGGCGAAGGGCGCTACTACGATGGGATGCTGTACCTGCTCTCGATGCTGCATGTAAGCGGGCAGTTCCGCGCCTGGACGCCCAAGTAGCGGTTGTTCCGTAAGACAAAATCATTTGTCCGAAGGACCGGACAGCTTGAGTTCCTATGTGGACGATGGCGTCGCCGGGGCTCTGCAGCAACACGTCTGGCATCGGACTTCCAGACGTTAAATCCCGGTTTCAAATATGATAGTATGCGATCCGATGCCGCTGATCAATACTGTTCAGTCTCACCATGCCGGCCCTCACGCCGTCGCTGGGTGGCAGTGGCTGCCGTTCCCTCAGAACGATTTGCACGCTGTGAACCGGGCGATTCATATCATTAACGCAAGAATCAAGGGATCAAACACATGCGCCGCCGCTTTCAGAGCGCTGCCCCGCGGCCGATCGTTTGCGCAAGTGTGGGGGGACCCAGCCGTCTGGATCAGCTACGATCCCGGTGTTTAACCGGGTCGATACGGCGCAACGCTTGGTAACGAGGTCACGATTACGGCGTACAGTTTGAGAATCGGATACTGGACCGTCGCGGCAACGCTCATACACGAGTTGGCGCATGTCGATGGGGCGCCGGGCAACAACCACGATGCGGAGGCGACACTGCGCAAGTGCCTGCTGGCGAACCTGGAAAATCCGCAGATTATTGGATTGGTGTTTGATCCAGCCGGTTGCGCCCGGTTGGCGTAAAGGAGAACTTCCGTGCTTCGCTGCGCCGCTTTATTCCTTTTTCTCGCCTCTAGCGCCTTTGCGTGCCGGTGCGTCGAGCCGCCGGCTTCGACTGCTTATGCGCACGCGTCAACCGTCGTCATGGTCAAGGTGCTTTCCACGCTCCGTGGCAACACGCCCACGGGCGTGGTGGTCCAGGCGCAGGTAAGCGAATCATGGAAGATTCCGGCTTCGGGCACGATTAGCATTGCCACCGACACGGACTGCGCGTACCCGTTCTTAGTGGGTGAGGAATACCTTCTCTTCCTGGTGAAGGACCAAGCTGGGAACTATTCGACGGGTCGCTGTATGGGTAATCTGGTAAAGGCGTCGTCGGCCAAATCGGTCGCTTGGCTACGCACGAAAGCTGCCACTAAGGGAAAGTAGTGGATGAGCCCGCCGTGACGGGAATTCAGGGTCAAAGCACCGCTAACCCGCCCCGGCTGCGCACTGCCGCGGTATCTGGCGCGCCGGCGCGGTAGGCGCCCAGGCCCTTCGCCATGCTCTCCAACTTGCCGGCGTTCGCCAGCAGCGCGCACGGCTGATCCGGGGTCTCGAACAGAGGCCCGTTATCGCGGATCAACTTGAAGAGCGGGCCGGCGAAGGCATCGTGCATGGTCGACGTGCTCACGTTGTGAGTGGCCACGACGGAGAACGGACAGGCCGTGACGTCACCGGTTGGATTCACGTGGATGATGCCTCGCCCGGCCGAGAGGCAGCCGCCGAGGGCTTCTTCGTCGATGGGCGAGTGAACCAGATAGGCGCCACCGGCCTTCCGGTTCCGATAGCTGACGATACTCGCGTGGAACCGCGCCCGCTGCTCCTCGGTCGTCGCAACTTGGGCCGCGCATTCGCCAGACGGAATCTGGTCGATGAAAAGCGCGAGCGGGCCGCTCTGAGCAAGCAGCGCGTCGATGTTCCGCTCCTGCGACCAGTAATCGATATTCTCTCTGCCGATGGTGACCGAGAGGCCGGTCAGGACACCGGCGTCGCGAAGCCGGTCGAGACACTCGATCGCGCGTTCGAAGACGCCGCATCCGCGCCGCCGGTCGGTAAGATCGCGATCGCCCTCGATGCTCACCATGACTGCCGTGCTGCGGCAGCTTCGCAAAACGCGAAGATCGGCGTCGCGCAGAGCCGTGCCGTTGGTGAAGACCACGAAGAGGCGATCGGGAAAGTCCCGGAACAGGTTCGCAATGCCCGGCAACAGGAACGGCTCGCCACCGGCAATCACGAAACCCATCACGCCCAGCGCGGCGGATTCCTCCACCACCCGGTGCCAACCGTCCACGCCGAGCGGCGGCCGCGCCACCGGCTGCCCCGCGGTGATTCCCGCCGCCGGGGCAAAGCAGCCGGCGCACCGCAGATTGCATCGCGAGGTCACACTGAGAATCAGAAACGGCGGCACGCACACGCCGTCCGCAAGCGCTTGGGCGCGCACGCCCTCCAGCCGCTCGTGCGTCCGCGCCAGGCGGATGAACGCCGCCAGGTGCCGCGGATGCCGCATGGCCCAGGGAACGAACACGCGCGCCAATCGCGCGTCGATGGTATCGAGCAGACGCGCGAGGCCGACAACGCGGCGCGAGAGCGAATCGGAGTGTGGAACCGTCGATTCAAGCATGGCAGTGAAAGGAGCGCACATGGATAGAAACGAACCGGCAGCCCCGATTGTTCCGTCCATAATCTCCCGCGACTCGCCGTCCACGGCAACTGGAGAACGCGTGCGCGCCGAGCCAGCGATGGAACCGAAGCGGCTGCGGAGTGACTATCGCCGCCCGTGTTGACTGGGTCGTCGGAACGATGCGGGTTGAAGACCTGGAATCGGGCAATCGGATGCATCTTTGGCCGTTAATGGGACCAGCGGCGGCTTGACACATGACCCAGAGTCAGTTAATATCCGAACTAGGGTCAATTATGTTGCGCGCGCGAAGCCGGCTCGACAAGCAGGGCAGAAAGCAAGCCATCCTCAAGGCCGCTGGCCGCATCTGGGCAATCTCCACGTTTGACGAATTCACCATGGTCGCCGTGTCGCGGGAGGCAGGACTCGCGAAGGGCACGCTCTATCTCTACTTTCCGACCAAGGAGGCCTTGCTTCTCGCTCTGCTGGACGCGGCGCTCGAACAGCGGTTCGGCGAGATCGAGCGCGACCTCAGTGCCCTTTCCGGTCCTTGCGACTTCGAGGGAGCCGAACGGTTACTAGCTTCGACTTTGCTTACGGACACCGGACAGGTGCGTCTGTTGGCAATCCTGGGCACAGTGCTGGAGCACAACATACCTCGCCCGGATATCCGCCGATTCAAGAAGCGGCTGCTGGCACATCTTGAACGCATTGGCGGCGCGCTGGAGGTTTGCCTCAGCTTTTTGTCTCGCGGAGAAGGCGTGCGTTTTCTTTTGCGGCTACACGCAGTGATCATCGGAGTCGCACAGCTTGCAACGCCTGCGCCCGAGGTCGCGAAGATACTGAAGGAAAAAGGATTTGAGCCGTTCCGCATCGACTTCGACACGGAGCTGCGAGCTATGTTGAGCATCCTGGTTCGTGGCAGCGCCGGGCAGGCTCGGGACAAGGATACTCAGTCGAAAGGTGGGCACGACAATGGAGGCAGATAATAAGCAGCGCGGCTGGGTGCTGGTCACCGGCGCATCGAGCGGCATTGGCGCGGATTTTGCCCGGGTCTTTGCCCGCAAGAAGCGGGACGTTGCGTTGGTGGCGAGATCACGGGAGCGCCTCGATGCTCTTGCAGGCGAGCTTACAAAAACCCACGGTGTGCGGGCGCGTGTGCTCCCGGCGGACCTGGCGCGGCCCGGCGCCGCCGAAGAGATCCAGCGCGCACTTCAGGCCGATGGCATCGAAGTCGAGACGCTGGTCAACAACGCGGGCTTCGGAATGCACGGTCCGTTCGTCGAACTCGATCCGCGACGCCAGAGCGAAATGATCTCGGTGAATGTGGTTGCACTCACGGAACTGTGCCGGGTATTCGCGCCGGACATGGTGAGCCGAGGGCAAGGCGGAATCCTCAATGTCGCCTCAACCGGCGCCTTTTCTCCCGGCCCGACGATGTCGGTATATTGCGCCACCAAGGCCTTCGTCCTCTCTTTCACGGAAGCGCTCGCGAACGAATTGCATGGGAGCGGCGTGACAGTTACCTGTCTCTGCCCAGGGGTGACTGCGACGAGTTTTCACGAGGTCTCCGGCACGACCAGGATGCGTCTTGTCCGGGTGGGTACGCCGATGACCTCAGTGGCGGTTGCGGAAGCCGGGGAGCGGGCGTTGCTTCGAGGTTCCAGCCTCGCAGTTCCCGGATTGCTCAACCGCGCTCTGGCAATGTCAGTCCGTTTCGTCTCCATTCGAGCGGCGGCCGGAGTGGCGCGCTGGTTCCTCGCATCGGCTCCGGAAAGAACGGCGACTCCGTGAACGGCGCGCTTGTGAGAGCGTTGCGCGGTTGGGTCGTCGGGGCCGGCATCTTTAATATCGCCGTGGCGTTCCCGCTGGCCAACCCATTCACGTCGAGGTATTTCTATTCCTGTTTGAACGGTCTCAACCGGAGCTTGCAGTTGGGAGGGGAACAAATGCGCATCCCTAACGGCAGCGAGGCATTAATGGGCAATACAGTCGGGCTTGCGCTGACACTGGTCGGATTGCTGCTGCTCTATGCAGCCGCCGATCTGCCAGCGCGAATCGGCATACCGCTGTTGAACGGACTCATTCGCGTTGCCTTTGCTCTGGAGGTCGCCTATTACGTCACCTACAGCAACGTAGCGCACATCTTCATAGGTATTGCGGTCATTGACGTCATCTTAGCCGCAGCGCTTTTCTACTTATCGTGGAGAATCATGCAGCAGGCGCATTCCGGCAAATTGGAAAATTGCGAATGAAGTAGTTTATCGAGGGGAAAACCATGAAAACTCCAAGATACATGCTAGTTTTGCTGACGTGGTGCGCACTAATGAGCGTGCAGGCTCGCGCGCAAGATTGGAAGGTTGCCAAGGCAAGCGACGGAGTCGAAGTCTCGACGCGCGCAGTGCCAGGCTGGGGGATGAAGGAGTTTCGCGCGATCACTCGCGTCCATGCCCGGTTGAGCAGCCTGGTGGCCCTGCTGGAGGACGTCGGGGCTTACTCCCAATGGTTCGCCGACTGCAAAGAGGCGAGTGTTCTGAAGTCCGCGGGGCCGTTGGAGCGTTGGGTCTACTTCGTCAACGGCGCGCCCTTCCCTCTGCGCGATCGCGATATGATCAGCCACATGACCTTCAGCCAGGACCCGGCTACCGGTGCCGTCACGGTGCTCGTGCGGGGCGATCCGGATGTGGTTCCGAATACGCCCGGCTATCCTCCTCGTGCCAGTTCATTTCGAGAATGCTGGCCCAGAAGCTCATGGCGCGCGCAAACGCCGCATTCAGTCTGGGGTTT
Organism: Bryobacterales bacterium; assembly: GCA_003157745.1. Lineage (GTDB taxonomy): Bacteria > Acidobacteriota > Terriglobia > Bryobacterales > Bryobacteraceae > Bog-375. The sequence continues at coordinate 63,116 of PMKM01000064.1, forward strand.
GCCGTAGAGAACCGGACGCCCAGATTCATGGGCTCCCGCTTCAGAACCTCGGCGTGATCGTCACACAGGGGATAGGGCCCGGTCCACGCGCCAAACCGCTCGCTTGCCCGCATGGTGAAAGCAAGCATTACGCAGAGCAGCGACGCGCGTATCGGCGCGCGCCGTCGAGGGCAGATGCGCGATGCCGGATGAAGAATCTCGTGACCGGCGCAGTTGCGCTCGTGATCGCAGCGGAGGAACTGGGCGACATGGCAGCGGGCCCTGAAAGCCAAATTTCCCGGTGACACTGTGGCCACGACCTTTGCTGTCTTTATCGGCCGGGAATGGGCCCGGCCTCGGCGACGGTGGGGGTTGACGTGAGCGGCGCGGCGCGGGAGGATTCGAGCGCCGGCTGCTGCATTTCTCTGCAACGCGAAGTGGGACAAAAATGTCCCACTTTCGGAGTATTAAGTTACTGAGCCTTTGCGGGCCTTTGGTTCCCCGATGACTGGGTATATTCGCGCAAAGGTGCTTGGGCCATGGGCCTTCCTGCATTTACTGTGGCATGAGCGGTACGCGAGCGAGAGGCGCGGGGCGCGGGGAGGTGGGTGTAAGTCTCGTGGGACCGGCGGCTTGGAGGGTACGGAAATAGCGGGCGGAGGTGGCGATCGGGTTTTGGGCGGTCGGGCCGAAGCCGCGATTGTTCAACGGGGTGATCGCAGGGTGTCATCAGCGCTCTTTCGCCCCGTCGCTATACAGAATCGGACGGCATCCGCCGACCATACCGATAGGCAGAGTGTGCGCCGCGCAGCTTTTCGGGCGGCGGGTCGGTAGTCGGGGCAGGGGCAAACGGCGGGGGGTGCCGGTTGGTGCGGTGAGCGCGCGTGTCGACAACGGCCCGCCTGCGACCATCTTGGGAACTACCTGGCTTTGACCCTAAAGACCCGGACGCCCGTTCGCGCTTGCTTCTTAGTCAGGTTTGTCTTCACCCCGGCCAACACTCCTGCGGCGGCAGACGCAACTGCTAGGCGTTCAGCCTGGAGGGATTGCACCTCCTGCTCTACGTAGTCGATCGGCAATTCGTATGCAATGCGGTCGCCTTGCTGAACCGCTGCCTCCACAACGCGTATGCCGACGACGCCCACCTTTTCCCAGTACCTCTCGATCACTCCTACGTATTCGTAGTGCGCCGGCACGGCCTCTATTCGTCCGTGCCGGTATAACAGAGGCCGCACGTCATCCGGTCTCCAGCCGAGTTGCAAGAAATTCCGAACCAATCGAAATAGGTCCCAGGACGTCATTAGTCCGAATTGCTGATCAACCGCATTTGTCAGCAGAACATCCGTAAACGGCGAGGGACTACGGTCCAGGCCTGGGACATTTCGCTGATGATTGATGATCGAAACGCCCCCGACGTCTGTCCGGCCCCACTCCTTCATCCTCGGCGCGAGGTACTTCCCAACCTGAATCGCGTCGTGCTCGGTCGGCATCCCGGCAATTCCTTTTACTTCCACTAGCAGGACGGGAGAGCGATCATGTATTTGAAGGTCCTCCCTCCTGCGCCCAGTCGACACCAGCTCATCAGAGTCCAAGACGGACGTGAACCCAATAACGGCTAGGGCTCTCTTCACCGCGGAAACTAGGTGGTCTCCAGTTTGACGCAGGAGCTCGTGCTGAAATCCCATGGAGGCTCGCTCCACAGCTATCGCTTCATTCAACGCTTCCGTTTTCTCGCGAGCCGCCGTCTCGACGTCCGCAATCTGACGCTGCAGATCGACGACCGTCGGTAACTCGTACATGGTGTCCCGCACCCATCCTGCCCCGGCGTGGTACGGAAACAGGTGCGGGAACATCTCGGGCAACACATTCTGAAATAACTCACACAAGAAAGATGCTTGATCAAGCACCCGGGGAAGAATGAGAATCTCTCCCTCACCCATCGCAATCGAGGCGGCGACGACAGATCCATACTTGTTGCTGGCCAGCGGCTTCCACCAGGGCTCCTTTCCGTACTTTGGCACCATGGTGCAACGAAACCGGAGTTGAGCCCTAAACTTCCGGAGGATATCGAGGATTGGCGCCCTGCCATCAGCCACACTCACCTCTTCGCCAAAATCCAGACCGAAATCTAGGCGCTGATCCAGGATTTGCACGAGCGACCAGTTGCTTAATATCGCGCCCCCCTGAGAGCCAGAGTCAGAAACGAGCCCCCCGCGTTCCTTGTGTGCCCAGACGTACTCATGGGGTTCGCGCGGCGCAGCGAAAACGATGATGAGCCCACCGTGTGAGAGGATTCGATCGGTGTATGGTCTAGAGAAGCTCATCGCCGTCGGGCGAGGATCAACGACGCCATGAGTTTGCTTGGCCCACCAGCCCGGCGCGGATTGAGGTCCTGGCTGTGCGGATAGCTCCGATAACGGTTCGGGGACATCGAGGTCAGCAACCACTATCTCCTGTTCCATCAGGCCGGGTAGCTTAGCATCTTCGACGACCTGACAGAAGCCGTCTCCGGCAGTGACACTGTAGGGCCTGCCGAAACTTCCTTCCACCGCCTTATAGCCAGCCCCGGTCAGGGCGGAATGCGCCTCTTTGTCCAGATCGACTAGCAGGATCTTCGGCTTGGCATGTGGCTTCGTTGGTTCAGATGGCGTCTGCTCCGGCACCGTCGGGGAAGACGTTTCAGATGCTTGGGACTCGCTCTGATCCGATGGCCACAAGTCTTGATTCGCTGACGCCTTACGACGAACGAACCTCGCGTAGACATAGGCTCCCAGCAGCCCCATGACGCTGGCGGCCAGTAACCCAAGAATGGTAAACGAGTTGTGCACTCAGCTACGCCTCTCAGCCGAGGCACTGGCCGGCGGAATGATCGGGTGCTGGACCTGAGCGGCGTTTCGCGGGAGGAATCCACGATAAATCGGCCACTTCAGTGGACCGCGCGTTAAACCCCCAAGTGGCGAGGTTCTGGGCCGCACGGCGAGTAACGAGGGATAATCCGTCCGACGTACATGTCGATCCTTCACCCATTAGATTCGTTATCGCCAAATGTCATCTGCCCGAGGTATTTCGAGAATTCAAGGATCGGCATCCACACGCGACTGAGTGGAACGGAGAGCAGCGTGTAAAAGAGCAAGAGCGCCTTCTTTGTTCGAACTGCCGTGAGCAACGAAGTGGGATTGGGAGTGCAGACGTATGCGCTCTGATCGGGCGAACAGTTGCAAATCACTCCCTGGTCCAATACGCAAATCATATCGATCCGCCGATTTGCCGGCCGGCTAAGCTGCCGAACTGCGAGATTCTTGGCGACGGTCTGGATGTCTATCCCCTCGAACGCAAACACAAAGTACATGACCGGCCAAATCTGGGCGGGCTGGTCATAGACGCTGATCGTGCGAACCACGGGGTAGTCCGGCGTGAATGCAAGCTTCTCGAGCGCCCGAACACTGTCCATGTTCGTGAGGATACTGTCGAGTTCCGACGTGTCGATGTGCGCCTTGACCTCAATAACGGCGTATACGCATGCAACAGGGATGACACGAGTCTGAGATGACTGGAACAGTATGGGCGTCCGCGCGCGGTCAGAGATGACTACGTCGAGTTGTCTTGCCATCCGCCCACAGCTATCGACGAGTTGACCGGTCGAGACGTCAAGATTGTCAGGTAGGTAATCTCTCAGGAACTGGCGAAACGCCTCCTCGAATGCACCACCTTTTAGGCCGGGATGGCTCAGCGCGCTTCTGGCGGCTTCCATGTCGGCGCGCATCTTGTTGGCAACCTGAGCAAATACTCCGGCAAGATCCATCCGCTTTCCTCCGTGATGCTCGATTCTACCCCCGCATGAGATCTCTCACGGGTTCCAGTTCCATCCTGACGTGTTGTCGCCGACCCACTGAAGTGCCCGGTGCCCATCCTCCAAACGGCGATGTCGATCGCTCCTGAGAAATCCCAGTCACTCCAACTTGCTGGATAACGCGCGACGGGCCGGAGTTGGGCAGGGGAACGCGGCGGCATTGGGGATGGCTGAGGCATCGGTCTAGGCGAATCGCGCCGTGATACGACGGTCGCTGGATTGGCTGCGGCATTGGGCAGCGCGGCGCATGCGGTGGGGGCGCGTGGGCTGGGATTAGAACGCGTCGCCGCCGCCGCCGCCGAAGCCGCCGCCGGAGGAACCGCCGTCGCCGCCACCACCGAATCCGGAGCCGCTCGAACTGCCCTGCGGCGCGGAGGCGAAGGTGCTGTGCATATCGGAAGACATCGAATGGATGTCGTTGGCGAACAGGACGGGGCTGAAGACGGCGTAAGGAGTCGCGCCGGCGTACCAGTCGGGCGGGTTCTGCGCAATGCCCTCGAAGGCCTTGGCCCAGCGGTGCTCCACGCCGAGGGCCATGGCGTAAGGAAGGAACTTCTCGAAGGTATCCATCGGCATTCGCTTGAGGCGGTCGGCATCGACGCGGTTCATGAATTCCTTGAAGCCTTCAATCTCGATCGCGGTACGCGCTCCGTTGAGCGAGCGGGCCGAAAAGAACGTGCTGAAGACGATCACCACCAGCACGCTCACCAGAATGGATGCCGCCGTCACCAACAGCCCGCCGGCGAGCGAGAACCAGCCAAGGGCCGTGCCGGCGATAAACGGAGCGGCAGTGGCCGCCGCGCCGAGGAAGCCGAAAGCGCGCATTGTGGCCGGGTCCAAGCGGTAAATGTTCTTCGCTCGCAGCGAGGCCATCACGAAGCGGCAGAACTCTGGGATTGCGGTGTAAAAACGGTTTCGCAGGGCCGAGAGGTTGACGATCGCGCCAGCGTCCGGAGCGAGAAAGACGTTTCGCAGCACGGTGACTTCATAGAGAGCCAAGCCGTTCCACTCCGGGTCCGATTTGAGGAGCTGCAGCTCGTAGTCCTTGCGGTTGAAGACCAGGACCTTCTCGGTCGTCTGCCGGATCTTCAGGAAGCCGCNNGAATCCGTTGGGCGGGGCGTACATGGGGGCCACGGAGATGCCCGGACTGGGGGCGCGGCCCCACAGGAACCAGATCGCGATCATGACGACCAGCGCCCAAACCGGCATGAACACACCTGGATTCGCTCCCAGGAACCAGAGGACCTTGGTGAGGCCGGTCGGTCTTTCGAGAATGCCATTGGGGATATAGATGTCGATCGTCAAACCGCCGCGGGGATCGAGCCGCCTGGTAGTCGCGAAAACCGCACCGGCGCCGGTCGCGTTCGCCGTCGCGTCCTGGCCCTTCGCGCCGAACTCGCCCGAGAAAGCCTGGACGCGCAGGCCGGTGGCGCCGGGCGGCAAACTGACGTTGGCCGAGGCGTGATCGATCTCCACCGGCCAATCGTTGCCCGTCACGTTCCAGTAGAATTCCGCGTAGCCATCGAAGAAGCGCGTGGCGTTGGGGATCGTGTAGGAGATCGTCACAACGCGCTCTGCATTGACCGCGTCCGGGATGTATATCTTCAATTTCTGGAATGCACCCTGGCGGCTGGACTCGTAGCGAAGCGGCTCGCCGGCGCCATCGGTGACGCCGCGCACCTTCAGATAGAGATGGTAATTGGAGCCGTCCGGACCGGGATAATCGACGGGAATAGTGCGGGAGATCCCATGATAGGGTCCGTTGAACTTGACGGCAATCCGTTCGGTCACGGCGATACCGCCAGCGCGATCGACGGCGACGGTCGACTGAAAGTCCGCCACATGCCACTCGGCGGCGGCGGGGCGGATGGTGAATGCGAGCAGGAGCGCGATGGCCAAGCCGCGGCAGGCAAACCAGGCTCTTGGGAAAGATTTCGGCATCGGGTTTCTCATGGCGAGCATGGGCTAGAACTTCACCTGCACGCTCTCGCGTTCGTCGGGGGTCGATACTTCGAAGAAGTGCTTAACCCGGAAGCCCAGCGGCCCGGCAATCAGAACCGAGGGGAACGTCTGGATGCGCGTGTTGTAATCGCGCACGACCGCGTTGTAGTACCGGCGCGCATTTTGCAGCGCTTCCTCGATCTGCTGGAGCCCTTGCTGGAGCGCTAGGAACTGCTCGCTGGCGCGCAGTTGAGGATAATTCTCGGCGACCGCGAACAGTTGCCGGAGCGCGCCGGTCAACTGGTTTTCGGCCTGCACACGGGCGTCCGGCGCGGTGGCGCTCGTGGCGGCGGACCGGCACTTCGCGACGTTTTCGAAAGTATCCTTCTCGTGCGCGGCGTAGCCTTTGACCGTTTCGACCAGGTTGGGAATCAGGTCGTGCCGGCGTTTGAGTTGGACATCGACATCGGACCAGGCGTTCTCACTGCGCACGCGCAATTGGACGAGGCCATTGTAAAGGACAATCGCCAGGATCAGGATTGCCCCGACGATTAGACCGATCCAGATCATGATTCCTCCGCGAATCGTGACGGCGATCGAGCCACCCCAGACGGCAGCGCCAAACCGTCACTGGACCGAGTATTGTAGCAGGAGCCCGTTCGCGAGATCCGTCCCGATATATGACGAATTCATCAACGGCTACGCCGGGCAGGTCCGGCAATAGGTCAATAGGTCGGGAGCGTTTCCGTGAAGATGCACGGACGCCTGATCCCGGCTGATGTGATCCGCGCGGCGCTGGACGATTCGCGCCCCGGTTGTGCATTTTTCTGCAACGCGAAGTGGCGCTTCTTCTCACCGTCGCTATGCAGGATCAAACGGCATCCGTCGATCATACCGATAGCTGGAGTCCGGCCCGCGCGGCTGTTCCCGGCGGCAGGTTCGTTTTCCGATCCGGCAGCAAATGGCTCCGGCTGCAGACCGATGCCGGGGACGGCGCTGCCGGAACGCACGTGCAGCCCGGCCCTTTCCGAGTCGGGCGTAACTCCCTCCAAGCCGAAATGTCCATTTCCCGAAAAGGCGAATCGGGGCCTTTCCACTCCCGCTCCCGCAGGTCGCCCCGATACCGCCAGACGACGAGAGCGGAACTTCACGGGACTTGGGGCGGGTCCGCCCTCGCCGTCGTCCAACAATACAAATGCCTCGTCACGGTGACCGTCAAGAGCGATGGCCGTCTGGCATCCTATGCGGCCGGGGACGGCGACTGTCTGTTGGAACGCCTCGCCGAAGAGACAGTTGCCCGCTATCCCTGCGCGACGGTTATGACGATGGACGACGCAAGAGATATGATCGGGTGACAGCGTTAGCGGCGCGCACCGAAATGGGGATCACCAACAATGGATCGCAACAATTACGGGAGGCCCCGAATTGCCGTTGATGACCTCGGTGGAAATTACGATCTGAAGATTGCGTTTATCCCATCCCTTGGGAGCGCGTTGGTCGAGAAGCGCCAGGTACTTCGGCTGGGTCGCAAACTCCCCGGCGGCAGTCGTTCCCTCTTTCCCGAGTCCGGCGAGGATGATCACCGGGTGTTCAGTGAGCCGGTCCGAAAAGCGAGAGATGATGGCGTACGCCTGGGTGTGGCCGAAGGCCGGCGTGGCGGAGAGATCCGCGCTGAACAGTTTCTCATTGGGCTTCTGCCGGTCGCGGAGCGCAACAGAATAGGGTGGCGAGTACTCGATGTAGAACCGCAAAGGGTTCATCAGGCGCGCTGTCCAAGGATTATTGCCGCCGATCAGCACGACCGGCGCTTTCCTGATTTCTTCGAGCGTGAGCGCGGCGCCGCGCCGCAGAATGAAATCCTTGCCTCGAGACCGGAAAAGCCCAGCCACTGCCACCATTGCCGCCGCGTCCACAAACCCGACCTGATCCGCGTTCAAGGCCTCCTGCGCCGATTGCGGCTGTCGACCGAGGAGAGGTTCAGGATCGGCGAGAATGCCTCCTCCCATCGCGAAATTGACGGAATTGTTTTGCCAGAAGGGGTTCCAGAATCGCTGTACGGGGTCCTCCGCCTGCTTCGCAGAACCCCAGGCCAGCCAGATTCCAACCGAGAGAACCGGCAAGATCGCCAGCACCCAGATCCAACGGGAGTTGCGGTCCGAAGCCTTGGCTCCCTGAAGGGGAAGCGGTGCAGTGCAATCCTGATGCGCTGGTTCCGGCGCTCGGGTCGCCTTCGGCGGACCCCAATCATTCGCGGAAACCGCGATCAACGAGGGCGCCGGATCGGCTGGGTTGACAAACCGGAATTCCGGAATGTAGGATCCGGAAGAAAGGTCAATCCAGACCGTCGCCGTTTGGCCGAACTCATGGTAGTACTGCGCGATCCGCTTCCGGACCTCGGAGGCCGCTGTCCGCACGATGGGGTCTGAACTGGTGTCGTAGACCAGCTTGCGGCCGAAAACATCGGCCCCGATGGCGCGTTCCTTGAGATATTCCCCGCGCCCGTCCAGCGTCTCCAGGACAACGTACCGAAGGAGCGGTCCGCAGCGTTTGCTGTGTTTGAAAAGGCGGCTGGCAAGGATGTGCTCCATCTGGCGCAGGACGGCCTCTCTACGTTGCTCGGTCTCTTGCGCGTTGGGTTGGATCACGTCACCCACAACTGTCTCGCGGTCCGGCAGGACAATGTGTCACGCCACCGGCCGCAGGCTTCACGAATGCACCGTCTGAACCGTATCGCACCAAGGCTAAGTCTATCACGGCACAGGGGTTGCAACAGTACGGTACCTATCCGCAATGCCATCGGAGGAGCACAATTGACAAGCATGCTGGGTTGCAGCTCGACTTACTTCCGTGGCGTCATGTTGAAGAGACTGCTGGGAGAGGGGTAGCCCGCGCGGGTTCGTGGAGGTTGGAGGTTCGGCTGATATGAAGACCATCAGCGAAGACAGATCTTACGTAGACTACACGACCGCATTTTTTGGCGTGCGGGTCCGGCGGACCTCCTGCGAGACCATTGCGCTGAGCGATTCGGAATGGGCAGAGTACGGGGATAAGCTGCCGTTACCGGTGACGGAATCGGCGCTCGATCCGTCGGTGAGCGACGAGGTCGGCGACTTGGCGATCAATGTTGTGGACTATGAACTATGCGACGCCGGGGGCATCCAGGAAGCCAGGCACGAACTGCGCGGCGTCCTCCTCGGCAAGATCAGCGTGGATGATGCGCTAAGCAGTCCCGTGTCGATGGGGAACCTGGCCACAGACTAAGTCAGGACGAACATAATGAGAAACGGACTTACAAGACGTCACTTTTTCTATGGCACCGCGCTGGCTGGGGCACTGCCCGCCTGTGGATTCGGCTCGACTCCCTCGCTCGCGAGGGCGGGGTACAAATCGCCGAACGAGAAATTGAACGTAGCCTTCATCGGCGCGGGCGGCAGGGCCGAAAACAACATCGCGGGCTTCGGAACGGAGAACATCGTGGCCTTCGCCGATCCGGACGACATCCGGGCAGCGCCGGCCTACAAGAAATATCCCAAAGCCTCCCAATACCGCGACTTCCGGAAGATGCTGGACAAGGAAGGCAAGAACATAGACGCGGTGGTAATCACGACGCCGGACCACACCCACTGCGTCGCGGCCTATATGTGCATGGAGAGGGGGAAGCACGTTTATGTGGAGAAGCCCCTCGCACGCACGATCTGGGAGATCCGGTTTCTGATGGACGCCGCCAGGAAGTTCAAGGTGGCGACGCAGATGGGCAACCAGGGATACTCTTACGACGGCGCGCGAATCGCGGCTGAAATTATCTGGTCGGGGGAAATCGGCGACGTCAAGGAAGTGCATTGCTGGACTGACCGGCCCGTCTGGCCGCAGGGAATGCAGACGCTGCCCGAGCCCGAGAAGGTGCCGGACACGCTGGATTGGGATCTGTGGCTGGGTCCGGCTGGCGTTCGTCCTTACAGTCCGGACTACGCGCCGTTCAACTGGCGCGGATGGTTCGACTTCGGCAGTGGCGCTCTGGGAGATATGGCCAGTCACATACTCGGAGCGGTCAACATGGCGCTCCGTCTGGGTGGTTCCTCGCCCACCGTCGAAGTGGTGAAGCAGGAGGGCAAGAGTCAGTACGCCTTCCCGAAGAGATCNNACGGACGGCCCGGGCTACCGCCCGCCGGACTTGCCTCAGGGAGAGCCATATGTCGGCGGAGACGGCGCGTTCGGCGCGGGCGGCGTGATCTATACCGGCGGCGGTCCGCTGATTCTTCCCGCCGGCCAGCCCGGCCCGGCCGGGCCTCCCGCCGGAACTCCCTCGCCATCCACCACCGAAAGGGGAAAGAGCGCACGGCCGGGCGGCTTGGGACGCATGTCCCCCGATTCCAGCGGAGCCTGCTTCGTTGGCGAAAAGGGGTATCTTACGACCGATACTTACGGCGCCAACGTCCGGCTGCTGCCCGAAGCCCGGCACAAGGAGTACAAGTTGCCGCCGCAGTTCCTTCCCCGCTCGCCGGGCCACTACCGCGATTGGATTCGGGCCTGCAAGGGCGGAACGCCTGCCTGCTCGGACTTCTCCGAATCGGGGCCGTTTGCGGAGATCGTGCAACTGGCCTCACTGGCGCTTCGCATTGAGGGCAAGCTGCAGTGGGACGCTTCTCAGATGAAGGTGGCGGGCCATCCCGAAGCGGATCGATTCATCAAACCCCAACAGCGGAAGGGCTGGCAAGTAGGCTGAAGGACCCGGAAGAGGAGAAATGCAAATGCTGGAGAAGGAAATCATACAGGAGACTGGATTCCGAAACGTCCATAGGGACGGACAGATCGCGGGCTTCCAGGTGGGCTACCGGTCTTGCTATTACCGGAGCGTCTGGCTTTCCATGTCGCTGGGCTTCGATGTGACTGTGGATGGAGAGAAGTTCGGCAGGGACCGGATCGCTGTCACGGTCGGCGGCAAGACATACACGCAGGAGGAGATGAAGAAGATCGGCGACGTGCAGTGGTCCATTGCGGAAGCGGCGATCTTGACGGTCGAGAAGCCCGGCGGTTTGAAGCCCGGCCTGCATGAGGTTGAGATCGGATGGGGGCACGCCGCATCGTACATGCCCATGGAATTTGGCAGCATGCCGCGCAGGCTTCAGTCGCCCAATGTGGATGCCGCCATGCACGGCATGATGCCTTTTACCGAGAAGCGGACGATCGTGCTGGTGGTCTGAGCCGGTTGAATCGCGAAAGCGGAGTTCGACATGGAGAAGAGATCGATGACACGAAAGACATTTCTGCAAACTGCGGCGGGCGCGGTGGCAGTCACTGCGTTTTCACGCGGAGCCTCCGCCATGGCCGAAACGCCTGGGCCCAAGCGCGGCGTGTGCATATACAGCTACTCGGACGACATTTTCAAGACGGTGACCCTGGAGGACTGTCTGGCAGCGGCCGGCGACCTGGGCGGAGAAGGCCAGGAAATCGGNNAGGAAGTGGCACGATATGTGCGCCAAGTATCGCGTCAAGCCCGTGGAATACGGCCACTGGGTGGAATCCAAGCTCTATAGCGAAAAGCCGCCATGGCTCGGCACCAGGGAGTCCTATGACATGCTGGTGCGGGACATCAAGCTCGCCAACAGGCTGGGATTCACCTGCGGACGGACGAAACTCGGCGTCATGGACGGGCAACTAACTCCTGTCTCGAACTGGCGTGAGTTTATCAAGATGGCCCTGCCAGTCGCGGAGAAGTACAACTTCAGGATGCTGCCCGAGATTCATTCTCCGAGCAGACTGAAGTCCAAAATGATCGACGACTACGTGGACTTCATTCAGAAAGAGAAGACCACTCCGTGGTTCGGACTTAATATCGATTTCAGCGTCTTTCGGAACCGCCGTTCCGATGGCGGGGCGCAGGGAGGCCCGCCCGCGGATATGGCTGGCGGACCGGGCGGACCCGGTGGACGAGGTGGATGGGAAGCCGGGGAACCATCGAAAGTCGAGGAGATGATCCCGCTACTGCCCTACGTTCATTGCTGCCACGCGAAGTTCATGGAGATGAACGACAACTGCGAGGAAACCACCATCCCGTATCCCGAGATCGTGAAGATGCTGGTCGAACACAAGTGGAACGGTTACCTGGTCAGCGAGTATGAGGGCGCGGACAGGAACTCGGGCGGTGCCTTCACCGCTGTTCGCAAGCATCACGTAATGATGAGGCGGCTGCTGGGAGAGGCATGAAGTAAAGGCGGGTTCGTCGGCGTTGCAAGCGGTTGGAGACTCCGACTTCCTGCCCCGGTTCAGGTACGCTGTCTCGTTAAGCTGTCCCTTTGGGCTTGCGCGTCGCTGCTTCATACGCTAATTGTCCTTGAAACTGCAAAGGAGGTTGCTTCCCAACGGAAACAGGATCGCCGCGGGCGAGCCACTCCATATGGCGTTCTGGCAGCTTGGACAGACCCGATGGCTTGCACCGACGCCGAAGAGCGTCTCCTGTTCCTTGTTCGCTCGGTCCGCGATCTTTTTCTCAGCGTGGTTTTGGCACTTATCCGCTTGGTTGTCCGCGCCGACGATCACGCTCATGATAGTCTCAAGGCTCCCCATGGCAGCGTGCGGGGAGGTTGCATCTTCCATCGCGGACAGAAACCAGCCACTCAATCTACCTGGCAAGGCGGACCCCTCTGGTATTCCGATAATGCCGTTGATGGCTAAGTAGTTCTTCCTGGGTAAGCTATCGTATGTCGTGGGTATCTGTTCTCTTGTTTCCCGAGTAGCAAGCATAGACTCAAACTCGCCAGCGTCCCACCTCTTCGGGATCGCGCGGCCGTTCGCGACGGTAAAGTGCATGTCCGCCTTATACGACCCAAATACTTGCGCTGCGACGGTTGGGAGAATGAGGTCGTCCAACACGAACTTCGCCGTTTCGTCCATGAAGAACCCCAAGGTTGCGGTCAGCAGAGATTCGTCGGCCCGATTGCCGACATACACTCCGACCGCAGCCGACTTGTCTGTAATGTTCAATTTTAGCGGCAGCCACTCTATCGCCGCGCTCCGCCCCAACGGGTCGAAGGCGTTGCCCGGATTTGACGCCGCATAGCGGTAGCGATTGAAATCGACAGGGCTGGTGGAATTAAACCCGGCCTGGTCCCTCGACGGAAAACGGCTGTTCGCCGGGTTGTAGTAGCGTGAGCGAAGGTATTGGAATCCGGTGAGATCGTCCGTCCACTGGCCTCGGTATTGGTATGGGTTCGTCGTCCCGCCAATCGTATCGCCGGCCGAATGTTAAAGAACGAATTCCCCGCTGAGTTCTTGCCTTTCGTCGCCGCCGCCGGCTCCGTCCGCGGTTAGGGTCTAGCCGGGATCTCGCGAAGCGACAGCCGAATTAGGAACGGGATGTCGGCTTGCGACCGGGCATCCGCGGATCAGGCGCGAGCGGCGGTCACTCCCGTGACACGCCAGTCATAGCACCGACCGGCACGCCTGTCCGTTTGCTGCCGCCCTGAATGCCGACCCGCCGCCCGAACAGCCGCGCGACGCACACTCCGCCTATCGGTATGATCGGTGGATGCCGCTCAGTCCTATACAGCGACGGGGCGAAAAACGTGGAACGCCGCTCAAAGCACCGACCGGC
>PMKM01000079.1 GCA_003157745.1 Bryobacterales bacterium
CGGCGAACCCGTACCTGGCGTTCGCGGCGATGTTGATGGCGGGCCTGGACGGGGTGTTGAACAAGATCAACCCGGGCGAGCCGCTGGACAAGGACATCTACGATCTGTCGCCGGAAGAGATGAAGGCGGTGCCGTCGATGCCGGGATCGCTCGACGAGGCGCTCGATTGCCTGCAGGACGACCACGGGTTCCTGCTGCGCGGCGATGTGTTCAGCGAAGAGCTGATCCAGACCTACATCGACTACAAGCGCAAGAACGAAGCCGAAGCGGTACGGCTGCGCCCGCATCCGTACGAATTCGCGCTGTATTACGACGTGTAAGAACGCGCGAGTGATTGAGTAGTTTGCACGACACGACCGCTCCCTTTGGTCGCGGCTCCGATTGCGCATTGGCGCATCGACTTTTCGGAGCCGCGACCCAAGGGAGCGGTTTTTCGTTGGGAGCGGATCTCGACCGATGGCGGACTCTGGTGTTATCATTAGTTGACGGAGTGATAACATGATCCGAACCCAGATCAGCCTCGACAAGCGGGAGTATTCCCTGGTGAAGATGGAAGCCAAGTCGCTGGGAATCCCGGTCGCGGAGTTCGTCCGGCGCGCGCTGCAGCAAGCGCTGCGGCCGCGCGGCGAAGGAGAGTGGATGCGATTCGCCGGCTTCGTCGAGAGCGGCAACCCGCGTTCTTCCCGGTCCATCGACGAAATCGTGTATGGCCAAAAAGACTGACTGTTACCTCGACACTTCGGCCCTCATCGCTTTTCTCGACCGCTCGGATAGCTTCCACGCTCTCTTTCGCCGGCTCTTCTCGGAGCCGCCGCCGCTTGTCGTTTCCGCGCTCGTGATCGCCGAGGGCCATGGATGGTTCCTGCGCCGTTATGACCAGCGGCGGGCGGTGCAGTTTCTCGCCTTCATCGATGCGCTCCCCGGACTGACGATCAGGGCCTTCGACGCCGCCGAACTCGCCAAGGCGTCCCGCGTTGGCAAAAAGTTCGCCGACCAGAACCTCACGCTCGCCGATGCGCACGGCCTGGCTATCATGCACGAACTACGCACCACCGCCTGCTGGTCCACTGACCGGCACTTAGCCCTCGATGGCGCGCGGTTGGTCGTGTGAGGGAGACGATTAGCCGGGCGGCGATATTCCGGGAAGACCGACACCCCGGGCTTGGCGGTTCTCCATCTGCCAATCGAATTGCCGGCGCCGCAATTAATGTACCGGCTGCGGTCCGATGATCTGGGAAAACCGCCTGGCCAATTCATCGGACATCGCCGGATTGTCGACGTCCTTCAGTTCAATCATCTGAGACTCATCCACCGAGATCGGAATGGTGTTGAGCACGTCCCGTCGAGTGATGAGTGAGATGATTGGCTTGCCCAGAGCCCATGCAGCACCGAGATCATGAAGGACGAAGGTGGAGCGCACCGATTGCGGTGTGAGCAGGGCGACGACGTAGTCCGAGTCCGCCAATTCCAGCCTCAATCGCGATTCCCAATCCTCTCCGGCGCTGAGATCCTCGGTCGTGGACACATCGGCGTCGAAGTTGGTCCTGAGGAGGTCGCGAACTTTGCGTGCCAGAATATTGTCGACAGCCGCATGACTGATGAATACTCTTGGCGCAGATTGACGTGCTGCATGCTTTGGCATAGATTAGGAACCTTTCCTGCCTCGCGCGACGACCTCTTCCACATATCTATCGAACTCATTAAGGTCGAGCGCCTTATGGGATCTCGTGATCTCCGGCATTTCTTCGGGCGTGATCTTGTCGGTGATGGCCACGATGTGTTTGTCCAAACCCCAAGCGGCTCCGACTTCCACGAGGACCCACTGCCGATCTATCGAGTACCGCGACAGAAGGACGACAAACTCGTCGCACTCGCGGATTTTCGCGCGGATCGATTCCGGAATGGACTCGCCACTGTGGATGTCCTTTTCGTCAAGGAACGTTACAATATGATTCGCCTTCCCTCGCTGTTCAATCAGATTGGACATTTGGCGCGCGATCCACTGATCCTTCGACGAGTGGCTAATGAAGACCAGATACGGACGGTGGGAACGGGTACGCCTCACGGAACCTCGCGCATGTCGGTCAGCTAGACCTATGATACCGTATCCTCCCGCTGACATCGCCCCCTCTCCATACTCCGGCAGCGGCTGCCCCTTGGTCTCCGCCGCGAAGGGCGGCGCGCACAGGCCTGACAAAGAGACGGAGCAAATGGCGACTGCGAAGTAGCGCATGGCGACAGGGCCGTGGAAGATGGCGTCGGTGAGCAGGCCAAAGTACTGCGGTTCTACGGCGGCGACTATGCGGCCGACGTCATAACAGAAACTCGCGCAGGGAGATCTTCTATGGAAACCTATCTTGCGGCCGAAGACCAGGCCAGTGATTGTCTCGAGCCGCGGCGGAACGCCCGTTGATGCCGACACGAATCCCGCCGGTGTCGGGAGCGGAGTTCCTTCCGGCTTCTGTCGTTAGCGGATCGTTGCGTGCGGGCGGCGACTTACTCGAGCGGTATCTCGAAGTAGAACAGTTCCTTGCCGGTGCGTGCCTCGGTCAGGCCGCTCAAGTAGATGGTGGCGCCGTCTTCGGTCTTGGTTTGGAAATACAGGAAGCCGCTGGCGGTCATCCCTGGGGCTACCATCTGCGCGGCCAGCGCGCGGCCTTCGATCTCCCAGGCGTCGAGCGGATTCTTCTTCTTGATGGGGATGGGGATTGGCGACGGGCTGCCCATGTTGGGGCGGCGGGGAGCGCGCGCGTAGCGAACTTCGGCGGATGGGGTCGCGGTCACGCGGCTGCCGTGTGGGCCGACATATTCGGCGTTCATCCCGTCCAGCCGGATGCTCTCGGTGCTGTCGTTCTGAATGACCACGAGTACGGGCAGCACGTCATAGTCATACGGCACGAGTTTGCCGAACGCCTCGCGCACCTTGTCGCCGGCGACGTAGGTTTCCGCGCCGACGGTCACCTTGGCGACGGTCTGGCGATGCGCCATCGCTGCGGCGGCGGGCGCGTGGAAGGCTTGCTGCTTGTCCGCGGCGAGCGCCGCGGTTATACTCATTAAAAGAGCCAAACGTTTGAAAACAAAAGGCATCTATTTCCTCTATCGAGTCTGCCAGGCGTTTGCGCTTCCCGTCCTTCTATTCTATTTCCTCTTGCGGGGCCGCGCTTACTGGTCCAGCCTGCCGCAGCGCTTCGGCGTGCTTGCCGCCTCATTTAATCAGACCGCGCCGGGCGCCATCTGGTTCCATGCGGTTTCGGTGGGCGAGGTGCTGGGCTCGCTCGATTTCCTCCGCCGCATCCGCACCGAATTCCCACATACGCGGCTGTTCGTTTCGACGGGCACCATCGCCGGGCAAGCCACGGCGCGGGCCAAGCTGGATGGGGTCGCGGACCGAGTGTTCTACGCACCGGTGGATTTCGCGTTCGCGGTGCGCCGCGTGTTGCGGCGGCTGAACCCGTCGCTGGTGATCGTCGCCGAAACCGAGATCTGGCCCAACCTTTTTCGTGAGGTGAAGCGCACGGGCGCCGCGCTTGCCATCGTCAACGCGCGCATTTCGGATCGTGCCTATCCGCGGTACCGGAAACTTCGGTGGTTCTTCCGCGCGGTGCTGCCGGCGGCGGATGCGGTGCTGGCGCAGAGCGATGAAATCGGCGGGCGTTACCTGGCGCTCGGCGCGTCGGCGGACGCGGTGCGCACGGGCGGCAATTTCAAATACGATTTCGATGCACGCCCGGCCGCGCCGGAATCGCCGGTGATGGAACTGATCGCGCGCCTGGCGCCAGAGCGCGTCTGGATCGCCGCCAGCACGGTGCCGCCCGAAGCCGGCGATGCCGATGAAGACGCCGCCGTGATCGACGCTTACCGCGCAGTGGCGGCGCGCGAGGCTGGCCTGCTGCTGATTTGGGCGCCGCGCAAGCCGGAGCATTTCGCAGCGGCGGCGGAGAAACTGGCGCGGGCGGGGATTCCGTTCGTGCGCCGGTCGCGCCTGGGCGCGGAATCGATCGACGGGCTGCCGGCGGTGCTGCTGCTCGATTCGATCGGCGAACTGTCCGGCCTGTTTGCCGCCGCGCACGCGGTCTTCATGGGCGGCACGCTGGCGGCGCGCGGCGGCCACAACATTTTGGAGCCGGCGTTGTTCGCGAAGCCCGTCGTCGTCGGGCCGCACATGGAAAACTTTCAGGCCATTGCCGACGACTTTCGCGCCGCCGGAGCCTTGGTCGAAATCGCCCGGGCGGAAGATCTGGGCGATGCCGTTTCGAAGCTACTGGCCGATGCGGACGTGCGTGCGCGCATCGGTAACAGGGCTCTCGCGTGTGCCGAGGCACGGCGCGGCGCCAGTGCGCGCGCGATCGCCAGAATGCGGCAACTCTACGATACACACGTGCCGCGCCATCGCCGCGCGCAACCGTGGCACGCGCTCGGCACGCCACTGGCATGGGCATGGGAAGTGGGCGGACGCCGCAGGCAAGCTCACGCAGGAGAGCGGCGGCTGGACGTTCCCGTCATCAGTGTCGGCAATCTCACGATGGGTGGCACGGGGAAGACGCCGTGCGTGCTGTACCTGGCGGGGTTGCTTCGCGCCGCGGGCCACACGCCGGCCATCCTCACACGCGGTTATGGCAGACACGCGTTGGCGGGAGACCTGGCGGTCGCGCCTGGCGCGCCGGTGAGCACGGAGGAATCGGGCGACGAGCCGCAGATCTTCATTCGCTCCGGCCTGGCCCCTGTCGGCATTGGCGCCGATCGGGCACGCGCCGCCGCGCTGTTGCTGGAACGCTTTTCGGCCGGTGTCTTCCTGCTTGACGACGGATTCCAGCACGTGCGGCTTAAGCGCGACCTGGACATTGTGCTGATCGATGCGCTCGATCCGTTCGGCGGCGGCGCGGTGTTCCCACTCGGCCGCCTGCGGGAGCCGGTTCGGAACCTTGCGCGCGCCGATGCCGTCGTCATCACGCGCAGCCAGTTTGCCGATCTCGCGCCAGCGATCGAAAACGCAGTGCGCGAGGTTAATCCGCGCGTCCCCGTCTTCCGCGCTGGAATCGAGCCGGAAGCGTGGGTGGATGCGGTTACGGGCGCGATCCATCCGCTCGCACGGCCGCCGTTCGCTGCCGCGGGCGGCTTTTGCGGTTTAGGCAATCCGCAATCGTTCCGGCGCACGCTCGAGCGGCTCGCCGTGCCACCCGCCGCGTGGTTCGAATTCGACGATCACCACCGCTACCGGCCCAGAGAGTTACGCTCGATGGCTCACCAGGCCGGCGCCGCCGGCGCCACGGCGCTGGTCACCACAGAGAAAGACGCTGTCAACTTATGCGCCGATTTCCGAGACGCTATCGCGCCGATAGAGGTTTATTGGTTGAAGGTGCGGATGACGGTCGATCGCGAGCGGGAGTTTCTGGGCCTGGTGACAGCGCTGTTCGCGGGCAAAGGCGAAGGTTCGGGCTAGTCCTCGATTCCGACATCAATGGAGGCGACTGATACAAGGCTCCCGGCCTAGGGATGAGACGCGCGGCTACGCGAAACGGGCGAAGGAAGGGCGAACAAGACGGGGCAAATTGCCCCGTTTCAGCATGAGCCGGTTCTATGAAATCAGTAAGTTGGCTCAAACAGGCGGGGTGAATTCGCCCCGTTTGCCGCGCTTCGTCGACGACGATATGTGACATGCTTTTCAGTGGCGGCCGAATGCCCGAGAGGGCGACGAAGCGCTGGCCTGCTTCACGCTAAGACGTGCACCTACCGCCGATTCGATTATCGCCCGAGAACAAAGGGAAAGACGGTCGAAAGCGGGGAGGGCTGGGTGTAAGTCCTTGTCGGGGTGATAGATAAGAATTCGGGGTGAGGCGTGATCGAATAAGTCCGAACCCGGAAGTTGGACGCGATGCACGGGGAACGGCTGGAGCCCAATACTGTTCACTTACATGGACACAAGAATGGAATGGCGGCCGGAAAAGCCGAGAAGACTCTCGGCTCTGCAGGCTGGAAAGCCTGCGCCACGACTTAAGTGGACACTATTGGGCTGAAGCCGCACTGATACAAGACCTGCGCCGGGCGGACGCAATCAACTTACAGGCAGCCAGGCAGTAAAGCCACGGCGAGACATCGGAGTAGACATCCAGGATGTGTCGGGTTCCGGAAGGCGCAACGCTTCCCGCACGGTAAGCCAACCGTTCGGCAATGCGAGCGAACTCTTCGTGCCTTTGCGCGTAATCCAATCGAGTCTGCTATGCTGCTCGCCAGCCAGTGCGATCTGCATGGCGGTTCGGACGTCCTGCGCGACGTAATCGAGAACCTTTTGGAATTGGCCTTGCGCCCATAGCAGAGGAGCCTTGGAACCATCCATGCCGGGCGGCTTGCCGGGCAAGCCCATACCCTGCGCGGCCTTGTCCAGACCTAACGGAAAGCCCTTGGAGCAGAAGACGTGAAACATCATGTCCACATGGTCCAGAGCGCACGCGCCGCAAGTGCCGGCTTCGCCGGACTCCTCGGCGAGAATGTCGAAATCGAAAGCAAGTCCATTCCAGGTGAGGACCTTGAATCCATTGGCGGTCATCTTAGATAAGTACTGGACCAACTCCTGGGCGTCGTGCCAGCTCATTTGTCTTGCGGGCGACTTATCCGGTGTCTTACCATACCAAAGGCGCGGCTGATCCTCGCCGCTCGCGAGCGTTGCCGCGCAAGAGATGCCGAGCGGCCGATGCTCGCGCCAATTAAAGTCGTCACCGGGAACATCCTTGGATGTCTCTATGTCAAACGCAAGATACTTATAGGCCATTGATCACTCTTCCCGGCGGGAACCGCCAACTTAGTACGCCATTTCGCAATTCCGGTTGCGTATTATTGCGCGAGCGGCGGGCCAGGCATGTCTGGCCCCTACAGTCCCGATCCAATTGCCGCCCTGACGCGGCGCTCAACGCGGAAATCGCTACCGGGCGGGCGCCAGCTTCAGAATCATGCCCATGTCGGTTGCGATCCACATATTGTCTTCGTCGACCGCCGCTAGAGTCACGCGATGCGCTTCGGCGCGGTAATCCGCCGCCATCTCTTTCCACACCCTGTAATCCGCGCTCGCGAGCACCCGCACTTTGCCGGGGACGACGTCGCGCAGTTTCCCTTGCACGGTGGTGCCGGCCAGGTACGCCGTTCCGTTCGGTGCCAGCCAGATGTCGCTGACGGCAAAATCGGGCGCATCAAAAACGCTCGAGTTGCGGCCGGTGCGCCAGTTGATCGCGTACACGTGGCTCGGACGCTGGAAGCTTTGCGAGTGGACGGTCAATCCCAACCCGCGCCCGTCCGGGAGGAAACGCACCCGCTCGATCTCGCCGAACAAGGAGGCGGACGTGGGCAGCCAGGTCTTGCCGCCATCGTGCGAGCTCAAGCTGTAAGTCAAATGGGGCCGGTCGGGACGCCGCAGCGCCGACTGCGGGTCCACCCAATCCGGCTTATCGAAGCCCCATACGCGGGCCGGTATGTTCCAACCGGTGATCACCGCGTTCTGCGGATCGGCGAAAGCAATCCAGGTGTAGGCGCTGTAATCCGGATTGCCCGGCGGTGTGGCGGCCGCCGCTACCGGTTTCCAATGGCGCGCCCCATCGAACGTTTCGAGAATCGACTTCCGCCCGCCAACGGCCCATCCGTGATTCTCATCGAGGAAGAGGACGCGGACGATATAGATCGGCGGGTTGGGCAGTTTGATCCAATTCCGCCCGGCTTCCGTGGTTCGCCAGAGGCCGCTTTCGGTCACCAGCCAGCCCAGGTTCTCGTTGAGGAAGAACAAGGACACCGGCAGGTCCTTGACCGGCAGCCGCTCCCAGTGCTCGCCCGCGTCCGCGGTGACGAGCGAAACCGGCTGTTCGCGCTTCGTATCGGTGATGTATCCCACCGCCACGCCGCGCTTCGCCGAAGGGAACGCTATGTCGGTGAAGACGAGCCCGGACTTGTCCTGGTCGTAGACGTACTGCGTTTCCCAACGCTGGCCGGCGAGCGGAGCCGCGAGCGCCGCGACGGCAGCCGCCGTGCGGGCCCATTGAGCCAAGTGTAAGATCACGATCCTATTGTTTCATCGAAACCGGGGCCGAGGAAAGCACCAGGTCCACATGGTTCGCCGAATCCACCGCATCGGGCGACATGCGGGCCAGCACCAGCACGCACCCGATCTGCTCGCCGACCGTGGTCAGAACCTCCATCTCGCTCCCCGTATGCTGGTGGGGCAGGCGGTGTTGGACGTTGATGACGCCCACCACGCGGTTGCGCGCGATCACCGGGGAAGAGAGAAAGGCCTCGAATGTATCTTCCGGCAGTTCGCCGAACTTCTTGAAGCGCGGGTCCTTGTAGGCCTCGCGCGAGATCGACACCAGGCGCCGCTCGCTGGCCACCCAGCCGGTCAGGCCTTCCTTGCGCCCCAACCGCACTTTGCCGATGGTGGACGGATGCGGCGTATTGGACGCGCACAACACCAGGTCTTCGCCATCGGCCAGGTACACGAGGCAGGAATCGCACTCGGTGAACTCGACGACGAGCGAGACGACGCCTTGCAGAACCTCCTGCAAGCTCATCTCCCGCACCATCAGCCGGCTGATCTTCTGGAACAGCCGGAGTTGCTGCTCGGTACGTTCCAGGCGCGCCTCGATGTCTTTAGATTTGGCCACGACGCTCCTATTATAGCCTTGGGTTCGGCCGCGTTAGGCTCTCGGTCAATCGCCGGGTGCGCGACATGGGAGTGGCGAAGTCTCCGAGTTCGAGGAAATTCTCAGGTGTCCAAGCGTATAGGTACGTTCGAAAACGTCTTCAGCCGGAAGGGCGTCAGAGAATAGCCGAGGGCGTGAGCCGTGCGGAATTCCGTTGTCCGATGCCAGTCCCGGAACGGGGCGGAAGATCGCTCGGCCGAAAACGACTTACGCCCCGTTCCGGGGCTAGGCTCACCGCCGTCTTCTCCCATGGCTTACGCCGTGGGCTACGATCTTACGCCCCTCCGGGGCTTGAGCGCGCACCCGGTGCTGGAACGCGCGATCCAGTTGTGGCGTGCACCCTCAATCGCCGGCGGCAGGCGGCGCCAACGGGTTCAGGCCGCTACCCAGGCGCTCCAGTAGTTCTCTAACGCGCCGCCGGCTTACTTCAAGCGTGGCGCCGTTATTCAATACGATGTCGGCGGTTCCGCCGATCAGCGGGCGGACTTCGGTAATCGCATCCAGCCTCACGATCGCCGCGCGGGAGAGGCGGAAGAAGAGAGACGCGTCCAGGCGCTCCTCGAGAACGCCGAGGGCGGGTTCGAGCACGTAGGCGCGGTCGCGCGTGTGCAGCTTCGTCAAGCCTCCCTCGGAGGAGAAGTAGAGCACGTCGCGTTGCGGGACGACCTTGTAGCGGCCGCCCGATCGCGCCAGCAGCCGCGCGCCGGTTGCTGGCATCGCGCGCGTCAGGCGATCCAGGTCGGCGTCGCGCGGCGCTCCCTGGCGGACGCGTTCGATGGCCTGGGCCAGGCGGTGAAGGCTGACCGGCTTGAGCAGGTAGTCAATCGCGTGCAACTCGAACGCCTTGACNNGAGCATCTGGCACAGCCTCTCGCGCGCGATGTCTTCGTCGTCGACCACCAGCGCACGGATCATGGCGCGACCTCGACCGGCTGCGCGGTGCACGGCATCTCGACCGTGACCGCGGTCATGCCGGCCGCGGCATCGCGCGAAATACCGAGGCGCGCGGCATCGCCGAAATAGCCGCGCAACCGCTCCCGAATGTTGCGCAGGCCGTGGCCCTCTCCGGGTTGGCAAAAAGATCCGGTTGCGGATTCCTCGAAGCCAGGCCCGTTGTCGCACACCTCGATGCGGAGACGGCCCTGGGCGACGTCGACGTTGACCTCGATCCTGCCGGGGACACGAATGGCGCTGACCCCATGCTTGACGGCGTTTTCCACCAGGGTCTGCACAATCATCGCGGGAATCCGCGCGTGCCCGGCCTCGTCGCCGGCCCTGATGACGATCTCCAGCCGGTCTCCAAAACGCGTTCTTTCGATCGCGAGGTAAGCGCGGACCGCTTCGAGTTCTTCGTCCAACTCGACCCACTCCCGCTCGGAGCGCCGCAGGGTATAGCGAAACACTTCCGCCAACTGCTCGATGGTGCGCTCGGCGCGATCCGGGCGGCGCGGAATCAATCCGGCGATCGTATTCAGGGCGTTGAACATGAAGTGCGGATTGACCTGCGCGCGCAGCGCCCTCAACTCGCTCCGCTCGGCTTCGAGCAGCAAATCCTGTTCGCGCCTCTCGCGCCGGGCGCGTTCCTCGCGAAGTCTCAGATTATCGAGCAGGAACGAATACGTCTCCGCCAAAGACGCGAGCAGGGTGACGTCTTCGCTGAGGAACCGCGGACCGTGAACTCGCGGCTGAATCGAGATCAGACCGATCTGTTCGCCATCGGGCCGGACCGCCGCCTGCATGCATCCGCCGGCGTTTTCGGCCGGTGAAAAGGGCCCGGGACCCAGCCGGATCCCGACCGCGGATTGGAAGATTTCGCCCAGCAGCCGCTCCGCGCGGGCGGTGAGTTCGGTCTCGCCGATCGCACTCTGCAATCCGGTCAGAAAGTACTTACTCGCCTGCGCCGGAAGGAAGCGGCGGCCGAGCACGAGCCGGTCGAGCCAAAGCGACAGCTTACGCTGACCCCACGGCGCCAAAAGCACGATTGGTAAGACCAGCACCGCCCAGGCCAGGACGGCGGTCCGAGTGCCCCACCACAGCCGCAACAGGAAGGGCGCCATGATCAGGAAATAGGCCGCCAAGAGGAGCAGGAAGCAGAAAGTGAACGCTCCCTTCTTGATCAGGACGTCGAAGAAAGTCGTCCGCTCGGTATAGTATGTGATGACGAATCCGAAGGCCAGCGGCAGTGACTGCGACAGTATGGCGCCCCAACCTCCTTTCGACCCGGCAAGGTAGACACATGCCCAAGCGCCACAGAGAAGCAGCAGCGCGCGCCGCTGATCCCGCGCGAGGCGGTCGGTTTCGGGGCGGCGGGAGGCCCACAGGATCAGGCCGCTGCCGGTCGCTGCCGCAACCATGAGCACACGGTGTGCCAGCAGCGTTCGCGGGTCGCCCAGATAATCCTGGAATGGGCGGCCAAGCGCGCCGAGCGCCAACACAGCGAACAAGAGCGCCAGCGCGTAGACAGCGAAGAGACCGGCCAGCCATATCCGGCGGCCGGGCAGGCCCTCCTTTTCGTTGCGATAGAAGAAATGGAACAGCAAGGGCGGAAGCAAAGCCAGGGCGGCGATCTGTGGGTAGACCAGAAACGGCTGGCCGTAGTAGATCATTCCCCACGACAGGTAATTCACGAGGTTGCAGCCAAACAGGACGGCGCAAGCTACCGTGAGATATAGATAGAGATAGCCGCCCCAATGGTTTCCATTCTTCCGGTACTCGCGGAACCAGAGGAAGGACAACAGGGTGAAGGTAATCCCATTGAAGCTGTACAGCAGAATTTCCAGCCAGGGATACCACTTACTCACTATTTCCTCCGGGCCTGTCAGGTAGGCCAGTTACTCGTCGCGGACGCTCGCTCGCCGGTTGCCAGAGCGCGCGGCGCCGATTCTTGTGGCGTCCTCCATTATAGGACTGCGCACCGGTGTCCAAGCCCACTTACGGATGGAGCGTCACGAACGTCACTCCATAGCCGCCGAGAGTCACCGCCATTCTAGCTGCTGGCGCGATCGGCACGTCGGCCGGCCCGTTCACTATGTTGGTGTTCGCGTCAAGCGTGAGCTGGGTGGCGCTCGCAAATGTCCCCAGCGCCGTAGTATCCACCACAACAGTGCGCGGATCGCCGGTTCCCTCTACATCGTTCTGGGCGTGCACCGCGTGGTTTGCCAACATCACTACCACGGAACCATCGCTGTTCCTGGTAGCCAGGATCTCGACGGTGGAGGTTTCCGTCGCGTTGAGATCGAGTATGTCCGGCCCCGGCGTCACGCCATCCCAAGGAAACTTCCGCAGCAGCCAGTATTCGACCCAATAACTCAAAAACGGGTAGTTGTTGTTCTCGTTAACAAGGCCGCGCTGGCCATCGTCCGTGAAATCCCATTGCACCAGCCCCTGGTTGCCCGCTTTGCCGGTCTGCGAGAACACATACGGCTGCCACGCGGCCAGGAAGGCGTTGGTGCCTCGCGAATCGATAATGAATGCGCCGCCATTCGCCGGCGGGAAGGCGACATTGACGCCGCTTTCCGTGACCCACACCGGCACATTGGCCAAGTCCGGCCGCGACCTGAGTTCCTGATAAAAGTAGCGGATGTCATTCGCGAAGCTGGGCACAGTCGAAAAGATCTTAGCATCGGTATCGCTTTGGTGCGCGGTCGAATACAAGTGCAGCGTAACCGCGTCCACCTGCGCGTTCACGCCGCCGCTTGCCGGCGAGGCGACAAAATAGGGGAGGTTGTTCCGCGGATCGCCCCCTAGCGTGTCCCCCAGATAGGTCGCGTCGGCGAGTTCTAGCGCCGTGAATTTGATGGTGGGATCCACCGCTTTCATGGCCGGAACGACGGTGTTATAGAGCTGGACATACTGGGTCGGCAATAGGCCGTTGGTATTGTACTCGTTGAATATCTCCCACCATGTGATGTGAGTGCCGGCCGGTGCCTGAAAGTGCTGGCCACCCCAGTCGAACCCTCCGGTATTGTAATAGCGCACTAAGTTCGCGCAGTATTGCGCGAACGCCTGCACGTTTGCGGCATTGAAGTTGAATTGGACGCCGCTCGATGCGTTGCTGGTGGTTGTGTTGAGGAAGGGCGGCGCCTCGCTGACGGCGAAAATGGGGCTGTGATCGCTTACCCCGAGAACGGCCATCACGGTTGGGTCGAGATTGGTGAAGTTCCAGTCGCTCGCTTGCCCGGTATTGGTTTGCATCGGAATGTAGTCGAGGGCGACCGCGATGCGAATGTGCTTCGGACCGAGAGCGTCGACCATGTCCCAATCCGGCGGTTTGAAGTACTGCACCCTCCAGAAGTCGGGCTCGAATACGGTGCCCACGAATTCCTGGAGCTTGCCGCCCACACCCGAGCCCGTGTCCACCGTGTTGCCGACGGCGGCGACGATGCCGACCTCGACCGCAAGCGGCTGGCTGGTGGTGGCCTCGCCTTCGGCGGCTTGAATCTTCACCGTGTACGCGCCGGCCGGCGTCGAGTCACTCGCGGCAATAGTAACGGTTCCCGCCGATCCGGTCCCCGGTTGGACGAAGCTCGCCTGCATGCCGGCCGGCAGCCCCGTGGCGCTCAACGTGATGCTGTTGGTATCCCCCGCGGATCTTGCAATGGCCACGTTTACCGGAGCGGGCGTCCCATCCTGGAGCGCAAGCACGGTGGAGGAGGAAAGCGTCAGCGTAACTTCGAGTGTCTCGCTGCCTCCGCCCGAGCCACCCCCGTCAGGGCATGCGGTAAGCCCGACGCACAGCGCCGCCACACCAACGATCCATGTTGCCTGCACGAAACCTTTTCCCATTCTTACCATCTCCATGCGAGCCAAACGGCATTCTCAGAAATGAAACACAACCCCCGTCGAGAGCCACAGGATGCCCTGATGAGTGCCGGCGAAGCTCGTCCTGATCCAATCGAGTTGCATGGGGCGAAAGCCAATCCCCCGGCGCCCTCCGGGGGCCACCGTAAACTCGAGACCGCCGCCCACGCCCATCGCGAGCTTCGTCTCGACGAAGCCCAGCGGCGTCAACGCCTCCGGTTCGGTCAATGCTACCGTTGCGTGGGCCTCGCCGAACAAGCCATGCGCGAAAAGCGTCCACCGGTCGGACCGGTAGGAAAACCGCGGTCCGAACAGGAGGCTGCGCTCATGCATGTTGAGGTCGATCTCGGTTCCCCCGGACGGCATCTTCAGGTTCGTATAGAGACCGCCCACGAAAACTTCCGCGCCGATCAACCGGGTGGGGTTGAAGGCCACCGACCCAGTCCAGCCGTTCGATCCGAAACGCGGGAACGTGGCGTCGCCCGAGCCGGGCACGATCTGACCCGCGACGTAGCCCCACACCATCCCGTACGAGTACCCGCCGAAGGCTTCGAAACGCGGGTTCTCCTGCGCACAGGCAACCGCGGGAACGACCAGTGCCAGGTGAATCATCCAAAGAGTCTTTCGCACGCCTTTCTCCTTTTCGCAATTCACGCTTGCAGCCTCGAAGTTACTCGATGGCGGCCCATTGCCCAAGGGAAAAGTGCGCCAGCGGCGGATCGGTTTGGTTGAGTGGCTAGTCCGGATGCATGACTGGTGGAGGATGGCGCTCGGCCCATCGTTGCAGCCAGCAAGCGGCGCTTTCGGACACCGCGTTTCCCGGAATCGGACACACTTTGACGCTGCAATGGGGCTGCGAGCCCTTGTTCATCGCGCGATACGAGTGGCACGGCGATTGCCTATCTTCCTCACGAGAGTCCCATGAACAGTCTTCTGCTCGATTTCCGCTATGCGCTGCGCGCACTGCTCAAGTCGCCCGGCGCCACCGTGGTGACGGTACTTGCGCTGGCGCTTGGGATCGGAGTGAACACGGGCGCCTTTGCCTGGGTCAACACCCTGGTGCTCCACCCATTCGCCTATCCGAACCTGGAGCGAATCGCGACCGTATGGGAAACCATTCCCAAGCTCGGTGCGGAGCGGGACCTGGTGGCGCCGGCAAATTTCTTCGACTGGAAGGATCAGGATCGTTCCTTCGAGCGGCTTGCCCTCTACCGTCCGTGGGATGCGAATTTCACTGGGGCGAACGAGCCGGAGCGGATTCAGGCCTGCCTGGTCACGGCCGATTTCTTCGCGGTGCTGGGGATGAAGCCGGCGCTCGGACGGGTCTTTTCGAAGCGGGAAGAAGAGCCATCCGCGAGCCGGGTGGTCGTGGTGAGCCACGGCTTCTGGCAGCGGCGCCTGGGCTCGGACCCGAATGCCGTGGGCCGCACGATCTCGCTCGACAAAGCCAACTACACGATTGCCGGCGTGATGCCGCCCGATTTCGATTATCCGCTCGCCACCGACCTCTGGGCCCCGCTGGCTCTCGATGCGCGCGAGAAGAACCAGCGCGCCGCGCATACCGTGATGGTGCTGGGAATGCTGCGGCCAGGGGCTTCCGCGGCCGCGGCGCGCGCGGCGCTGGGCGTCGTCGCCCGCCGCCTGGAGCGCGAATACCCGGCAACCAACGAGGCGCGCTCGATCGACGTGGTGCCGCTGCGCGAACTCGGCAGCCACGAGACGGAACGTTTCGTTCTGCTCCTGCAGGGCACCGCGTTTTTCGTGCTACTGCTGGCCTGCGCCAACGTCGCCAACTTGCAGCTTGCCCGCGCCACCACGCGCCGGCGCCAGTTCGCCGTGGAAGCCGCGCTGGGCGCCGGGCGGTTCCGCATCGTACGCCGGTTGATTGCCGAATCCACCCTGGCGGCCTTGCTCGGAGGCGTCCTGGGAATTTTGCTGGCGTCCTGGAATCTGGAGTTCGATAAGGCGCACGTTCCCTCCGAGGTGCTGCGCTTCGTCCCTGGCATGAGAACCATGCACCTCGATGGCGGCGTGGCCGCGTTCACCCTTCTGATTTCGCTCGTGGCGGGAATCCTGTGCTCAGCGCCGGCGGTACTGCTGGTGTTGCGCAGGAGCGCCGCCGAGGACCTGAGCGTAACCCTGAAGGAGGGCGGCCGCGGATCGAGCTCCGGGGCCGCGCATTCCCGGACTCGAAGCGCGCTGGTGACGGCCGAAGTGGCGATGGCGCTGATTCTGCTGGCCGGCGCCGGGATGATGGTCGAGACGTTCCGCCACATGCTGACGGCGGATCCCGGCTACAACCCCAAGAACCTGCTCACGATGCGGATCGTTCTGCCGGAGAGTTCGTACCCATCGCCTGAGCGGATCGCTGCCTATTACGACCGCGCGCTCGCGGCTCTGGCCGGCCTTCCCGGCGTGCGCGTATCCGCCGCCTCCGCGGATCTGGGTGCTACCGGGGGGTTCCGTATCGAAGGCCGGCCCGAACCCCGGCCGGGCGAAACGCAGCCCGGCGTGAAGGTAGTGAGCGGGCACTATTTCGAGACGATGGAATTCCCCATTCGCCTGGGCCGCGCCATTTCGCCGCAGGATGGCGCCGATTCGCCGCGAGTGGTGGTGCTGAGCGAAACCCTGGCGCGCCATTACTGGCCCGGCTATCCGCGAACCGGCGACCCGGTCGGACGCCGGGTCAAACTGGGCGACGCGCAATCGTCATGGCTGACCGTGATCGGCGTTTCCGGCGACGTCAAAAACTGGTTCTCCGGCCAGCCGGAGCCGGCGGCATACGTTCCTTACGCGCAGACCCCATCGCGCGCGATGCTGGTGCTGCTGCGGACCTCTGGTGACCCGCTTGCGGCGGCCCCCGGCGCGCGTGCAGTGTTGCGCGGCGTGGATCGCGATCCACCGATTTATGACGTCAAGAGCATGGAGCAGGTGATCGCCTGGCAGACCTCCGGCATTGGCGGCGCGGCGTTCAGCATGGGAAAGTTCGCCGTCTTCGCGCTGCTGCTGGCGATCACGGGGATCTATGCGGTCTCGTCCTATGCCGTGGCGCAACGCACGCACGAAATCGGCGTCCGCATGGCCTTGGGCGCACGCCAGGCCGATGTGGTGAAGATGGTCGTCGGCCAGTCCTTCCGCATGGCCGGAACCGGGTTAGCGATCGGGCTGCCAGTGGCCTACCTTCTGGAGCGCGTCGTATCCAGCCTGATTTACAACGTGATCCCGGTGGACGTGGGAGCCATCTTGGCGTTCACGCTCCTGCTCGGTTTCGCCGCGCTGCTAGCCACCTACTTCCCCGCGCAGCGCGCCGCCAGGGTCGACCCCGCCGTCGCGCTGCACAACGAATAGCTTGTGGCGCGCGCCTCCGGGCCTGCTGAACCGAGAGTCATCCCGGCTCTTCTTTTCGCGCCGCTTCATGAATGCGCGCGCCGATCCACTGGCGCCACGCGTCCAGGCCATGGCCTGCGGTGCAGGACGTCTCGATGATTTCGATCTCGGGGTTAATGCTGCGCGCATTGCGGCGCGCGGCCTCCATGTCGAAGGGGACGTAGGGTAGTAAGTCGATCTTATTCAAAACCATCAGGCGCGACTTGGCGAACGCGCCCGGGTACTTAAGCGGCTTATCGTCGCCTTCGGTCACGCTCAGAATCACGATCTTCGATTCCTCGCCCAGATCGTAGCTGGTGGGACAGACGAGGTTGCCGACGTTCTCGATCAATAGCAGGTCGAGCTCGCTCAGGTCCCAACCATCGAGCGATTTCTCGACCATGCGCGCATCCAGATGGCACGCGCCCGCGGTGGTAATCTGGCGCACGGGGAAGCCGAAGCGGGCGAGGCGCCGCGCGTCGTTATCGGTTTGAATATCGCCGGTGACGACGGCCACGCGCGTCTCCGGCGGGAAGCCTTCGAGCGTCCGTTCGAGCAGCGATGTCTTGCCGGAGCCGGGCGAACTGATGCAGTTCAGGACGAGCGTGCCGCGCTCGGCGAACCGCGCCCGCAGTTGCTGCGCGATCCGGTCGTTCTCGCTCAGTACCTTTTTCTCGATGGCGACTCGTTCCACGTCACTCCTCCAGTTCCAGATAGGCGATGTCCAACTCGGAGCCTTGCGGGCGAAACTCGATATCGAGCGCGAGCGGATCGAGGTCGGTATCCTTCACCAGAACCTCCAGGCAGAATCGCAGCGATTCGACATCCACGCCGGCCCATTCGCCGACGCGCAACCCCACCTTGCTCGGGCGCGCACCGGGATGGCGCGCGATCTCAACGCGCACGGCTTCGATCACCTCGCTGGCAATGCCCATTTCGTGCATCAGCAAATCCTGGGAAGTTGGTCGCCGGGCAGCATGTCGACAATCCGCGTGGTTCCGAACGGCGTCCGCAGCAGCACCAGGCCGGGATGCGTGCCGGTGGCGGTGCCGATGAGCGCGGCGTCGCGCCCCAGTGCATGCCGCCGCATCGCCTCCAGCACGGCCTCCGCCGCATCGGGCGCCACGAAGGCCACCAGCTTGCCTTCGTTCGCGACATAGAGCGGATCGAGGCCGAGCATCTCGCAAGCGCCGCGCACTTCCTCGCGCACCGGGATCGCGCTTTCCTCGATCGTGACGCCGACGCCAGCGCGCGCGGCGATTTCGTTCAACGCGCTCGAAAGGCCGCCGCGCGTGGGATCGCGCATCGTGCGAATGTCGAGCGAAGCGGCGAGCATGGCCGCCACCAGGCCGTTGAGCGGAGCGCAATCGCTGGCCAGGTCGGTCGAAAACTCAATCCCTTCGCGCTCTGCCAGAATCGCAATGCCGTGGTCGCCGATGGGGCCGGAGAGCAGCACACGGTCGCCCGGCCGCACCAGCGCGGGCGAAAGCCGCACGCCCTCCGGCACCAGGCCGATGCCGGTGGTGTTGATGAACAGCCCGTCGCCCTTGCCCTTTTCGACTACCTTGGTATCGCCGGTGACGATCTCGACCGGGATCGAGTCCGCCGCGCGACCCATCGATTCGGCGGCGCGGCGCAGTATTTCGATATCGAGCCCCTCTTCGAGAATGAACCCCGCGCTCAGGTAGAGCGGCGTCGCGCCACCCATAGCGAGGTCGTTCACCGTGCCATTCACGGCCAGCGATCCGATGTCGCCGCCGCGGAAGAACAGCGGCTTCACCACGAAGGAATCGGTCGTGAACGCGAGGCGCGCGCCGTTGATTTCGAGCACCGCCTGGTCGTCCAGCCGGTTGAGAATCGGGCTGCGAAAGTAGGGCAGAAAGACGTCGCGCAGCAACTCGGCGCTGAGCTTTCCGCCCGATCCATGGCCGAGCACGATGCGGTCTCGAGCCGCCAGCGGCACGGGGCAAGTGAATTGAATAGGTCCGCTCAAACCTGCGCTCCCGCCGGCGCGATGTGGCGCCGGTACTGATAATAGGCGGCGCAAGCGCCCTCGCTCGAAACCATCGGTGCGCCCATCGGCGTCGCCGGCGTGCAGCGTGTGCCGAACACAGGGCAATCGACCGGCTTCTTCAACCCTTGCAGTACCAGCGCGCTGATGCACTCGGGCGGCTCCGGCGCGCTGATCGCTTCCACGCCGAAAACCTTCTCCGCGTCGAACTCCGCATACTCCGCGCGCAGCCGGAAGCCCGATTGCGCGATGGGGCCGATGCCGCGCCAGTTGCGATCCGCCACCTCGAATACCTCCATCATGCGTTGCCGCGCCGCCAGGTTACCGCCGCGGGTCACGCTGCGGGCGTACGCGTTTTCCACTTGCGCGCGGCCCTCTTCGAGTTGCCGCACCAGCATTCGAATAGCCTCCAGCAGGTCGAGCGGTTCGAACCCGCCCACCACGAAGGGCACAAGGTAACGGGCGGCGAGTTCCTCGTATTCTTCGTAACCCATCACCGTGCAGACGTGGCCGGGCGCGATAAAGCCCTCGACGCGGCTCAAGTTCGAATCGAGCAGCAGGCGAATCGCCGGCGGCACCAGCACGTGCGAAACCAGCATCGAAAAGTTCCGCAGCCCTTCGCGTTTCGCCTGCCATGCAGCCATCGCATTCGCCGGAGCCGTGGTCTCAAACCCGACCGCGAAGAACACTACCCGCCGCCGTGGATTCTCGCGCGCGAGGCGCAGCGCGTCCATCGGCGAGTATGCGATGCGCACATCGCCGCCGCCGGCCTTCACGCGGAACAGGTCGCTATGCGAGCCCGGCACGCGCAGCATGTCGCCATAAGAAACGAAGATCGTTTGGGGAATCGCCGCGATGGCGATCGCCTTGTCGACGATTTCGAGAGGCGTCACGCAGACCGGGCAGCCCGGCCCGTGCACCAACTCGACGGCGCCGTCCAGCAGTTCCTCGATGCCGTACTTCACGAGCGTGTGCGTTTGCCCGCCGCAGATCTCCATCAGCACCCATGGCCGCGTCGCCGTGCGGCGGATCTCTTCGATCAGGCGGCGCGCCGGCGCAGGGTCGCGATACTCATCGACGTACTTCATCCGTCATCCTCGCCGGCCGCGTCCGCGAGCGCGCCCATCTCTTCGAAGAGGCGCAGCGTGCGTTCGGCCTCTTCGGCGTCGAGACGGCTGATGGCGAATCCCACGTGGACGATCACGTAATCGCCGCACTGCGCCTCCGGCACGAAATCGAGATTCGCCTCCCGCGTGATGCCCCCGAAGCGAACCGTGCCCATGCGCATCCCGCTCACCTCATGCGCCTCGACGATCTGTCCCGGTACCGCCAGACACATACGCGTCCTCCTTGTCTATATGACTTGCCCGATACTCACAGACTACACCTCCGTGGGCCGGGCGCGCTTTGGCTGGCCCGTTCCCTTTTCTGGGCGCCTGGCGGCGTGAAGCGGTGCCACACTGGCGGGACAGGTACTCGCGGAATGCGTCGGTCTCCAGACCCGCTCCGCCCTCGACATGGCGAGGCGGCGAGCAGTGCGCCGATTTGTTTTGGTTTGTTTTAGTGTTCAATTATTCACTTGATTTTCTCTCAGGGGGGTACAATAATACCGTTTTTGCAGTAGAAACTCAAGTTGAGAATTAGTAATGCGAAACGTGTCCCCCATTATCGATCGGCGGGTTGCTCAGGTCGTTGACACGATGCTTGAATCGGAAGGCGACGTCCGACTGAGTCTGACTGCTCTGTCGCAAGAGTTGGGCATAAACCAACGCACTCTTGGCAGGCGATTCAAGGCCCAAACTGGTTCTACATTTCGGTCAATGCTTAAGAAGTTACGTGTGGACGCGGCAGCCGCGAAGTTAGAGAATCACGAATTGTCAGTTAAAGAACTTGCCTACTCCTTAGGCTATAGTGCGACGAGCAATTTTGAGAGGGATTTCCGCGATGTTTACGGCACCTCTCCTGGAGCTCACCGGCGTCAGTTCAAGGGCTCGACCGCAAAATCAATCCACTGGATCGCGGCGGGTTTTGGATTCTTGTTGTGGGCTCGGCTTACAGCGACTTCCAATATGTAGTGATCTGCCGCCGCAGACGCCTTCAGACGATACAGTCCTTGGATGACGTCCCCAGTCAGCGCCAAGGGCTCTTGGTCCACTACGTTGCCGGCGCGATAGATGGTCATCGAGCCGGTGCATCCGTCGCAAGACCCGAACCGGCGCAATGTGTATCTCAGCACGTCGCCGGGATGAAAATAACGAATGGCCGGATCCCCGTCCACGGCAGCCCGGTACGAGAACTCCTGCTGCGGCTGCTCATCGACCGTCGGCATTACGCTGTCTTTCATTAGCCGAATGCCGGAAAGTATGGTGGACCCCATTGTCAA
>PMKM01000109.1 GCA_003157745.1 Bryobacterales bacterium
CTCCTCAATCTCGAAGCGAACCACTTCCGGGTACTCATAGCCGCCCGGAATGTCGTTGACCGAGACGGACAGACATTGGCTCTGCGGATGAGCCGTCTGGACGGCGGCCAGTAAGTCGGAACTGAAGGTAGCGATGCCGCATTTGCGCGGTAAGTGGTCGCCGACGAAGGCGATCTTGCGGACTTTAGAAGCGCTGTTCATGAACAAATTCCTTTGCTGGCCGGCCATCGGGCGCCGGGGCGGCTAAGTCGATTCTCCGGGTTGGCCGGCGGACGGGAAATGGAGAGGATCCCTCAGGTTTTGCAATTCCCGGTAATAGTAAATCGGCGATGGCCGCTTTCCCCGCAAGTGGAGAGCTTTGAGAAACGCGATCTCCTCTTTAGTGGCATCGCCACTGAGCGACGCATCCTTAAGGAATTGTTCGAGGCCCGGTTCCATCGCGTCGGGCTGCGCCGGCTCCTGTTCGGCAAACTCAAACCGCTTCAGGCTCCCGGCCGTGAGCCGGCGGTTAGGCACGACTTTCATGCCAAAGGTCCTCAGATCGATATCCCAGGAATCGACGATGGGTTCGAGGAAGGAAACGCAGCTTTCCAACGAGATATTAAAAACGTCCGTGTCCAGAAAATCGAGGATGGAAACGCGCACCTGCTCATAGCTGCGGTCGCTAAGTTGGGCCATCAGGCGGAGCCACTCTTCACTCTGCAATTCCTCCTTGGCAACTCCCTGCGCGACATCCAGGAGCTTTTGTGTGACCAGGCGTTCGAGTTCGCCAAACGGCGCCGTCTCAAAAATCCGCCGCACCTCTCTTTGGCGGCCGGGGTCGCATTTGCGGAGAATCAATTCGCGACACTCGCTGAAGAGAGGCCTCGGAGGATCCGTCGCTTTCTTCCTCGATTCCTCCTCGCGTTGCAGGGCGGCCAGCCTCGAGAGTTCCCCGCTGGGGAGTTTCAAGGCCCGGCCGATCTTCTCGTAGATGTCGGTGCGCCCAGGCGAGGGCGGAGCCTTCTTGCGGGCCAGCAGTTGCGAAATGTAGGATTCGGTCACTTCGGCGGCGGCGGCGAGATCCTTCTGCTCAAGGCCGAGTTCGGTCAAACGCTGCCGGATCACGAGGGAAACGTCCACTAGATGTTCCTGCTCTCCTGCTTAACTGCATTTAGTCAACCAGACAATCCGATCATCGCATGGATCGGCTTGACAAGCAAGCAAGCTTA
Source organism: Bryobacterales bacterium (assembly GCA_003157745.1). Lineage (GTDB taxonomy): Bacteria > Acidobacteriota > Terriglobia > Bryobacterales > Bryobacteraceae > Bog-375. The sequence continues at coordinate 1,212 of PMKM01000109.1, forward strand.
ACTGATAATGGTTAATAACCAGGCAGTCCTACCCACTGGCGCACTTTTTTGGGCGAAGTCAGGCGGTCTGGCCGGCGTCCGCGCAGGCGGGTGAAAGCACGCCGAACGAAGGAGCATAGAAGCATGGTGAACACGCAACCTTTTCACGCCGGAGACGAAGTCGTGCTGGCCAGCGGCACATACCAGGGGACGCCAGGCGTCTTTGTCGGGCTGAGAGAAGGCGACGCGAAGTGGGCGGATATCATGGAGCGCAACGGCGCCGTCCGCAGCCACCCGGTGGCATGGCTGGCCCATGCCGCGGCTGCGGGGTCCGTGAGCCAAGGCCAATAGGGGACAACCGATGAACAAGAGACTGGAAAAGCGGCACAAGCGCCAAGTGGCGCGCGCCAGAGAGCACGTCAAGCAGTCGGAACCGGACCTGCGAACGCCGGAGCAAGTGGCGGCGGCACGCGAGGCGAGCCAGGCAGTCGCCAGCCGGCGAGCCGCTCCCCGGGCCCCTTATTCGACGCCGCCGCAGAATCCCGCCGAGCCCGCCCCAACCAGTGCGGCAAAGGCGGACGGCGACTCCTGATCCGAGCGACGACCGGCCTGCTCCTCACGCCGTCCGCACGCCTCGAGCGGCTTTACTCGTAGCGAAGAGCTTCAGTAGGGTTCAGGTGGGCGGCGCGGTTGGCGGGGAGGATGCCGAAGATCAGGCCCACCAGGCAGGAAACGCCAAAGGCGACCACGATGGCGACGGGTGAGATCGGGATGTGGATATCGGCGAAGAGGCCGGCGCTTAACGGAATCGCCACGCCGACCAGGATGCCGATGAAGCCGCCGGACAGGCTGACCATCATGGCCTCGACCAGGAACTGGAGCAGGATCTCGCGCGCCGAGGCGCCCACGGCCAGGCGGAGCCCGATTTCGCGTGTGCGCTCGGTGACGGTGACCAGCATGATGTTCATGATGCCGATGCCGGAAATCACGAGCGTAATGGCGGAGACCAGCACCAGCACTAGGGACAGAATCAGCGAAATCTTCTTGGCGGCGTCGAGAATAGCGGTGAGGGTTTCCGCGCGGTAGGGCGCGCCGGGGCGGTGGCGGCTTTCGAGGATCTGCTGGATGCGCGCGGCCACGTGGTCCACCTGCTCGGGCGTGCGCGCCTGCACATACATGGGATCGATGCGCTCGACCGGGGTGAAGTAGCGCAGCACGGTGACCGGCATCAGGATGGTATAGCGCTCGATTTCGGATTGGCCCATCGTGTCGCCGCGCTCGTGGAAAGTGCCGATCACGATGAACTCGAGGCCATAGAGACGGATCTTCTGATTCAACGCGGCGGCGTGAGTGCCGTACATGGTCTGGGCGAGCGGATCGCTGAGCAGGACGACTTTCTCGCGCAGCGAGAGGTCGCCCGAGTCCAGGCCGCGACCGGCGCTGACGGCGATGTTGCGCACGGCGACGTAGGAATCGTCGGTGCCGATAACCGTCACGTCGCGCACCTTGCCCGAGATCAGCACGGTTCCCATATCGGACATCACGGCGGTTGCGGCGACGACGTCGCCGGGAAGGGCTTGGCGGACGGCGTCGATATCGGCCAGCTTGACGTAATCGGCGTCGGCAGTGGCCACGGTCGGACCGCTGCTCACGTAACGGGCGAAGATGATGTTGGAGCCGACGCCTTCAATCTGTTGCAGGATGTAATCGCGGCTGGTGAGCGAGATCGTCACCACCAGGATCACCGAAGCGGTGCCGATCACCATGCCGAGCCCGGTGAGCAGGGAGCGGACGGGGTTGGCGCGCAACGCCTGCAGGCTGAAACGAAGGGATTCGCCGAAACGCATGGGCGGGTTAGCTGCCCGCCTGACGAAGCAGACGCAGGGCTTCGGATCGCGGCGGATCGTCGGCGGTGAGCTGCGCGCTCAAATACCGGTTGAGGATTTCGCGAGCCTGCGGCTTGCGGCCGGTCTTGATGAAGATCTCGGCTTTGGCCAGCATCAAGGTGAAGCTATTGGGCGCGATCCGCTCGGCGCGCGCCAGGCTTTGATCGGCTTCCTGGACGCGGCCCTGCCGGACCAGGAAACGCGCCAGCTCGATCAATTTGCCGATTTGCTGCGGCGCGACTTCGACGGCCTTGCGCAGGTGGGTTTCGGCGGCGGAATACTGGTTGCGCTTCTCGGCCAGCTTGGCCTCTGCCAAGTACCCCTCGGCCGGGCTGACCAGCGACAGTTGCGCCGCAGTGCGCTGCGCCTTCTCCATGCCGCCGCCGAGGAAGCCGGGCGCCTCCACGTAATAGTCGAACAGGTCGGCCAGCGCGTCGAGATTGCGCGGGTCCAGTTCGACGGCCCGCTCCAGGTACTGGCGCGCTTTCGTGGCGAAGCCGGGCGCGGTGAAGATGCTGGCGCTCTCGGCCCGGCGTCCGTAGGCGCGGCCCAGCCAAAGTGCGTGCATGGCGACACCGGGTTCGGCGGCCAGCGCTTTCTCCAGGAATTCGGTGGAGCGTTTGTAATCGCCCTGCATGTAATAATCGCGGCCCATCAGATCGTACACCGGGGCGTCCTTAACAGGCATCGATTGGAGGACCCGCAGCGACTCGTCGAACGCCGTGAGGTCGTATAGGTTGAGTGCCCGCTCCAGGCCGGAAGACCCGGCCGCCAACAGACCACCCATTCCGAGGATGAGAAGTAACCCCTTCATCGCGCTTCCACCCGGAGGATTCCGCAACTGCTTTTAACACTATTATAGATGACCGCCGGCATTCCGGCGTTGCGGGAAAATAGTTCCAAAAAATCTTAGTACTTGCCGTACGGGTCTTCGAGCGTCTGGTGAAAGTGCGCGATGCGGCGCACCGGGCGCATCCGGAAAAGCTCTCGGATCTGCAGGCAGCACTGCCTACGCCACGGCGGCGTGAGAGGCGCGCGCTAGTTCTTGCCGCTATCGCTGTCGCCGGTATCCTTCTTGCCGGGTTTGCCCGCGTTCGGATCGGCTGGCTGCTCGCCGGGCTTTTCGCCGGGGCGGTAGAGCGTAGGCGGCTTCTTCTTCTCCTCTTCCGCGGCGGCCTTGCGGTCGGCTTCCTGCTTGGCTTTGCGCTGGGCGGGAGACATGGAATCCTCGAGAGCCTTCTTCTCGCGCGCCGCGCGGGCATCCACGTCGTTCTCGCGCACGCCCATGTCCTCGCGCGCGAGTTCGAGGCTGTCGCGGGTGGTGTCGATGGCATCCTTGAGGACGAAATCATAGCGGCCAAGGTCCTTGGGCTGGCTGTCCTGAATCTTGTGCAGGACGGGCAGCAACTCGGCCTCGGCGGCGGCGACCGCCTGCAATCCCAGTGCGACATTGATCTTGCGGTGGAGCGCATCGTCGGCCACATCGTCGAGCGCGTCGACGATGTGGTTGTAATCTTCGAGCGCATCGTGAATCAGAATGGAACGGCCGGGCTTGTCCTTGCCGAGCAGGTTCTTGACCATGTCGACGCGCTGGCGGGCGAAGCCGGCGTAGAGGGTGAGCCGTTGATTGGGTTCCTGAACCTCGCGAATCTGGTCCGCTTCGTTAGCGGAAAGAAAATCGCGTTGCGGCTGGGCGAGGGCGGCCGGCGCAAGGAGCAGCGCGACCGCAACCGGGCAGAGGAGCGGCTTCATTTTGGTTTACCCTCCATGAGGCCCCGCAGGAGCTTGTCGTGCACCTGCTGGACTTCGGCTTTGGCTTTCTCGATGATGGGGCGGTCGGCGAAACTCATGTCGCGCTCGAAGCTATCGAGCCGGCGCAGCAGGTCGCGCGTGCGGACTTCGGCGAATTTGAACCAGCGGAAATTCTTGCGGGGGTCCTTGCCGGTCTGGTCGAGCGAGAGCAAGGCCAAGTCGGCGGAATCGGCGATCTTGGCGGCGTCGGTCGCCACGCGCTCGTTCTCTCCCAGTTCATAATCGGCGCGGGCGTCGGTGAGCGCCGCGTCGGAGGCGTCCAGGGCCAGCCGGGCGCGTTTCTCGAGGTTCGGCTCGGCGCGCACCTCGGCCAGCTCGGCGGCGCGCGCCCCGCCCGCCATCCACGCCAGCGCCAGCAGCGCCATCGATACGCGTTTCATTTGTGCGTCTCCAACTGGTGGTGGATGATGCGCGCCCGCTGCCGGGCCTGGAATTCCTGATCGGGGTGCTTGCCGTCGCTCTGGGCGAGGAATTGCTCGTAGGCTTCGAGCGCCGGCTTCAACTGGTGCAACTTGTCGAGGATGATGGCGCGCATGAAAGCCAGCCCAGCGGTGTTCTCGCCCAACTGGCGGGCCTGGTCGAACGCCGCCAGCGCGTGCGGAAAGTCGCCGGCCATATAGAGCACGCCGCCCAACTCGCGCCATGCCTCGATGGCGGTGGGCTTGAGCTTGCCGGCCTCGGCGAATTGCGCGGCGGCGGGAGGAAACTGCCGCAAGTCGCGTAGGGTGCGCCCGAACATCATGCGCAAATCGAAGTTGGCGGGCTCGGCTGCCACCGCCTTCTGGAACAGCGGAACTGCTTTGGTGGACTGCTCGGAAAATGTGTATGCCATTGCCAAAGCCACCGCATTAGCTGTGGACGGCTCCCTGGCGTAGGCGGTTTCGAGCACCGGCACAGCTTCGGCGTATTGTTTGCCATCGAGCAACAACTGTCCAAGGTGGGCCTGGGCAACGGGGTCGGCCGCGAAATCGCGATAGATGGCGGCAGCTTCAGCGGGCTGGTGCGCCGCTTCGAAGGCGCCGGCAAGTTCGAGCAGGAGGCTGCGGTACCTGGGGTCGAGCGTGGCGGCCTGGCGGTAATGCGGCGCGGCTTCGGCCGGCTTGCCATCGCGCGCCAGGGCGCGCCCGAAGCCGGATTCGGCGGCGGCGGATTTGGGGTCCAACTCGAGCGCGCGCCGGTAGTCGGCCTGCGCGCGATCGAGGGTGCCCGATTGCGCCTCGGCTTCGGCCAGGTAAAAACGCGGACGGAATTCGCCGGGCTTCTGCGCGGCGGCCGCATCGAGTATTGCCGCGGCGCTGGCGGCATCCTTGCGGCGCAGCAGCAGGATGCCGCAGTTGAGTTCGGCTTCGTACAGATCGGGCTTCAGCTCGAGCGTCTTGCGGTATTCGGCGATGCCATCCTCGTCGCGGGCAAGTAAGCCGTACGCCAGGGCGAGGTTGAAATGTGCGCTGTAATCGGCTGGGTCGGCCGCGACCGCTTTGCGAAAGGCTTCCGCGGCGGCTTCATACTGGCCGGTTTCGAGCGCCTTCATTCCGTCGCCCGAGAAGCCGGACGCTTGCGACAGCAGGAGTAGGACGGCTAGCGCGGGCGACATGATTCAATTCTAAATCCTTTCCCCACCGGAGCCCGCGCCCAAACTACTTGGCGGCCGGAGCGGCTTGTTCCGGCTTCAACAGGTCCAGCCCGGGAGTTTCGGTGGGCGCGGTTTGGAAATTCAGTGGCAGGTCGATACGCGCCTCGTGCTGGTTGTCCTCGTCGAGAATATGCAAGGTGTAGTGGCCGGGGGGAACATCGAAAACGGCATTGCCGGTCAATGAGTCGGCGGGCGCGAGCAGGCGCAGGGCGCCGATCCAGTCCGTCACGCCCTCGCCATCGCTCAACTCGGGATAGCGGCGGCCGGCGCTGTCTTCGACGGTTAGATTGGGCGACGCCGCTTCGGCGCTGCCGCCGTTGGTGACGCTCACCCGCACCAGCAGAAACTGGTTCTGCGCCGCGCGGGCGCCGGGGCCTTCACCCAGGGCGGGGTACCATTGCGTCTCGATGGCGACATAGGTCAAGTGCCCCAGCGTCACCTTCTGACCGAGCGGGTAGGTGCGCACTTCCCAGGCGTGTTCGACGCAGGAAGCGAGGCCCGCGGCGCACAGAGGAATCAGGAGGTACAGCCAGCTTCGTCGGAGCATGAGCAAGACCATTGTCGCGACCGGCGGGCGCGTGTGTCAATCGCCGGCAGCGCGAGCGCGGGGCACTCTATCTTGCGATGCTGGCTTGGGGGCAATACGGGCAACCTGAAGGATGCCCCACCGATTACTTATGCTGCGAATCACGCAGGATGCGCTCGAACTTCTTGCGCTGCTCCTCGTTGAGGACTTGCTCGATGCGGGTCTTGCTGTCGCTCAACACGGTGCGGTAGTATTGCCAGAAATCGCCGAGGATGGACTGTATCTGCTCGGCCTGCGCCGGCGTCAGGTCCAGTTGCTTGCTCAGGCGGTCGAAGTAGAGCGCACGGCCGGCGGGCGAATCAAAGTCAGGCTGGTGCAGGTGGTTGTGCCAGCCCAGGTGCATGGTCACGGCGCCGGTGGCGACGCCGCAGAGAAACACCAGGGCCAATACGGTGATGCCCGCCACTCTGGGATTCCAGGCGCCGCTGTGGGCGCAGCGCTCCATTAGATTAGCGTTCATACGCCGTCAGCGTCAGCAGCATGTTGTCCTGCGCCTGGGCGGTGTCGGATGCCGCCGCTTTGTCCTGCGACAAGACCGCATCCGGCGTGAGGCTTCCGCGGTAGGTTACTTCCCGCGATACCAGGAAACTGCCCATCGCCACCAGCAGTAACATGCAGCTAAACGCCATGCGCCGCAGGAAGACGAGGTCGAAGGCAAACAGACTGGCAAACGACGGAGCGGCGTCGGCGGCCTCGATCCGTTCGACCACGCGGGCGTAAAAACCGGGAGCCGGCTGGCAGGCTTCGCTGCGCAGGGCGCCGAACAACCGCGACGCCTCCGCCATGCCGTCGATTCCGGCACGGCAACCCGCACAACCCCGCAAATGGTCTTCGATGCTCCGGCGCGCAGCCGGTTCCAGCAGACCGGAGAGGTACTCTTCGAGGCTCTCCGTCACTACTCGGTGCATACTCTTCTTCCCTTAAGCGAACCTACGCCAGGAACCCAAGCCCGCCGCGGGTCTTCCCGCCATCTCCGGCCGCCCGCTTCGCAGACCCCTGCTTTGCCCATCTTAAACCACCGCACCGAACGCTACGAGCCTACCGCCAGGCCGGCCGGGCGGTCCAGCCGTTGCGCCGCCTTCACCAACTTCTGGCGGGCGCGAAAAAGTTTCACCTTGATCGTGTTCTCGTTCATCCCGGTGCGCTCCGCCAACTCTTCCACGGAGTACCCTTCCACTTCCTTCAACATCAGCAGCATGCGCTCCTCCTCGGACACCCGGGTGAGGAGTTTCACCATGTAATCGCGCTGCGAGAGGCTGGTATCGGCCGGTGTCTGCCGATTCACGGCGGGGTCGGAATTCTCCACCCGCCGCACCTCATCCTCGCTGAGATCGCTTTCGTACACCAGCTTGCGCACCTTGCGTTTGCGCAGGTAATCGAAACACTCGTTGACGGTGATCTTATAAATCCAGGTAATCAGCGAACTGCGGAAGTCGAAATTCCGGATGGAAACGAAAACCTTGGCAAACACCTGTTGCGCAATGTCCTCAGTGTCGTTGCGCTGGCGCACGATGCCGTGGATGATGGAGAACACCTTGGCCTGGTAGCGCTCGACGATTTCGCGGAACGCAGCTTCCTCGCCGGTCTGCGCGCGGCTGACCAGGACTCCTTCCGGGGTGTTCTGATAGTCCACTCTTGGTTTCGCTGCAACCTTGCTGCCGAACCCCGGAATCGCCAAAGTGCCGGTCGCCGCTCCCATACATGGTTACCGACGTTCCGGCTGGGGCCGGGGTTTCACGGATCGACGGGGCAATAAGTGTTTCCCAAATGACGGGGCAAAGGTTCCGAATCGTCCCGTTCGCCGCCGATTTCTCGCGACCCAATCGCCCAGCGGCTCATCCAAATAGAAGAAAGAGCGAGTTTCCGGCTCGCCTTTGTATAATACCAATCAGGGGTGAGCCCCGCAGAGGAGTCAAACGGATGGTGCAACTAACCGAAAAGGCCATCGGCAAGGT
>PMKM01000147.1 GCA_003157745.1 Bryobacterales bacterium
ATCTTGTGCGGATCGACGAACTCGCCGTGCTCGTCCGTCGCGCCGATGCGGTCGGCGTCGCCGTCGGTACACAAGCCGGCCTGGCAGCCGTTGGCCACCACCATTTCGCCCAGTTCGTGGATGTGCGGCTCGATCGGCTCGGGGTTGATGCCGGGAAAGAGCGGGTCAACGTTGCCGTGAATCTGCACGTGAGCCACTCCCATGCGGGTGAAGATCTCGGAGATAATCGTCCCCCCCGCGCCGTACATCGAGTCGATGCCAAACTTCATGCCCGACTTTGCCAGCGCGTCAAGGCTGGTAAAGCTCTCGATGGCTGCCAGATAGTCGGGCAGGAAATCGACTTCTTCAATAGCGGCGGGCTGCGCGGTTCGCGCCACCGGCTGGCCCAGCCGCGACTCGATCTCCGCGATCATCGAGGGCTTGCCCGAGCCGCCGTACCAGCCCTTGTACTTGACGCCGTTCCACTGCGCCGGATTGTGCGAGCTGGTAATCATGATGCCGCCGGCCATGCCCCGCCCGCGCACCGCGTAACTCAACGCCGGTGTCGGCGTGATGCGGTCGGCTATCTGCACCGGAATGCCGGTTGCGGCCACCACCTCGGCGCAAGCGCGGGCAAACTGCTTCGATCCGAAGCGCGTGTCGTAGCCGATGGCCAGGCCCTTCGTGGGGTCTTCCTTGGCGTGAACGTAAGCGGCGATGGCCTCGGCGGCGATGCGCACATTGGCGAAAGTATAGTCGTCGGCAATAACAGCGCGCCAGCCGTCGGTGCCGAACTTGATCTCTGGTTGGGCCATGGTAGGATTCTAACTCCCTGAACTCTAAGATACTAGGGTATAGGATAATCGAGATTTGTGCGCCAGGCCCGTCCGCCATAGGGCGGTCTATGGTTTCTCCCTGTCGCTACCATCCCCTGCGCTGCTACACTTCCTCGGATAGAGAATTTCAGCAGGATTGCTGGCCGACCTTCGGAGGATCACTGTGCCCGACACTCAACCGCCCGTCTTTCAACCCTTTGTTCCCGCCAGCGACAACCGCCCCGAGTTCACCCTCCGCGCCGTTCTGCTTGGCTCCTTCTTCGGCATCATCTTCGGCGCCGTCACCGTCTACGTGGGCCTGAGGGCCGGCCTCACGGTCGCCGCCTCGATCCCCATCGCAGTACTGTCGATCAGCATCCTGCGCGCCTTCGGCCGCAACTCGATTCTCGAGAACATCATTGTCCAGACCACCGGCAACGCCGGCCAGTCCATCGCCTCGGGCGTCATCTTCACGCTGCCGGCCCTGGTCTTTCTGGGCTTCGATCTGGAGTACTCGCGCATCTTCATGCTGGCGCTGATCGGCGGCTTTCTCGGTGTCCTCTTCATGGTGCCGCTGCGCCGCCAGCTCATCGTCGAGGAGCACGGAACGCTGCCCTATCCCGAAGGCACCGCCTGCGCCGATGTGCTGATTGCCGGCGAAAAGGGCGGCTCCTTTGCCAGCCGCGTCTTCATGGGCCTCGGCCTGGGTATGCTCTACACCTTCTTCCAGAATGAAAATCTCTTCGGCGCATGGCCCGGTACGCCCGAGTTTCAGCCCGACTTCGGCCCCCAGCACGTCCTCAAAGGCGCGTCCATCAAGGCCGACGCTACGCCCGAGTACCTGGGCGTGGGCTACATCATCGGCCCCCGCACCGCGGGGATCATGGTTGCCGGCGGCGTCTTCTCCTGGCTCGTCCTGATGCCGCTCATCTACTTCTTCGGCAAGGAGGTGGGCCATCCCATCTATCCCGGCACCGTGCCCATCGAACAGATGGGCCCCAGCCAGCTCTGGGGCACCTATATCAAGCCCTTCGGCGCCGGAGCCGTGGCCGCCGCCGGTCTCATCACCCTCATCAAAACCATGCCCACCATTATCACCGCGCTCAGCTCCGGCTTCCGCAATATGCGCGGAGGCCAGAAAGCCAAAACCGAAACCATCCGCACGGAGAGAGATCTCTCCATGGGCACGGCCGTCATCGGCTCAGTTCTCCTCATCATCCTGATGTTCTGCTTCCTTTACTTCAAGCCCGTCCCCGGCGCGCAGGTCGGCATCATCGCCAACCTGGCCGCATCGTTCCTGGTGGTCTTCTTCGGATTCCTCTTCGTCACCGTCAGCTCGCGGGTTGTGGGCCAGATCGGAAGCTCAGCCAATCCCATGTCCGGCATGGCCATCGCCACCCTCATGGCCACCTGCGCCGTCTTCCTCGTCGAGGGCTGGACCGTTCCCGCTTACGGCGCGTTGGCCATCACCATCGGCGGCGTTGTCGCCATCGCCGCAGCCGAGGCCGGCGACACCTCGCAGGATCTCAAGACCGGCTTCCTGGTCGGTGCCACGCCCCGCCTGCAGCGCTTCGCCTTCCTCATCGGCATCGTCGTCTCCACCGTCGCCATCGGCTTCACCCTCCGCGTGATGAACGAAGGCTCGCAGGAGTTCCGCGAAGCTCCGCAGGCCTGGAACCTCGCCGCGCCTCATCCGGGCGTCGCCGTGCAGCAGGACACCGCCAGCCTGTGGGAGAACTTCCCCGTCCTGGGCGCGAACAAAACCAAGACCACCCACCACAAGAGCGAATACATTGTCCTCAACGCCATCGGCTCGCCGGAGCTGGCCGACGGCAAGTACCTCTACTCGCCCTCGACCGGCAAGATCGAAGTCCAGTGGATCCCCGGCATCGGCAGCGAGAAGATCGCCGCGCCCCAGGCCCGCCTGATGGCCACCGTCATCAGCGGGATTCTGAGTCGGAAATTGCCCTGGGGACTGGTGCTGCTGGGCGTCTTTCTGGTGCTCGGCGTTGAACTGCTGGGCATTCGCTCGCTCACCTTCGCGGTGGGCGCATACCTCTCCATCGGAACCACACTGGCCATCTTCGTGGGCGGCCTCATGCGCTGGATGGTGGACGCGGCGGTCAAAAAAGCCGGTGGCGACGCCAACGCCGAAGGCGACGTATCCCCCGGCTCGCTCTATGCCTCCGGCCTGATCGCCGCCGGCGGCATCATCGGCCTCCTCGGCATGGGCCTCAAACTCTACGAAAACCTGCTGAGCAAAGACAACCCCATCGCCTTCCACATCACCGACAACCCCGCCGTCTCGGTACTGGCGTTTGCAATGCTGGCGTTTTCGCTCCACTACTTCGCCCGCAAGCCGCTGAAGAAGTGAGGCAGGTGGCATACCCAACCCCGGCTTTACTTTCCAAGTGAAAGAATTTGGGTGCCCCATCCTTCGCGTTGCCGGGGTCCCCACGGACAGGTCTTCGTCCATGGGGTGGCTGAGCGAAGGGTGGGAATCCACGAACCCCATACGCGAAGCGCGGCTGCCCCACCGCAGGTGGCCCGTAGGGCCGGTGTGAAACTGCGCCACCACCTGCAACCGCCCCCCTTCAGGCTCCTGTGCTTCACTCGCTGCCGTTATCATGCTCTTGGAGGCAAAAAAATGAACCTGACCGGCAACACCATTCTCATCACCGGCGGCGGCTCCGGCATTGGCCGCGGACTGGCGAAAGAGCTGCACGCGCTCGGCAACCAGGTCGTCATCGCCGGGCGGCGCAGGCAGGCGCTNNCCTCGACATCGAAGACCCTGCCGCGATTCGCGCCTTTGCCGCCCAAGTGGCCACAGAGTTTCCCGCGCTGAATGTGCTCATCAACAACGCGGGCATCATGAGGCCGGAAAACCTGCTCGCCCAGCAGCCAGATCTGGTTGACGCGGAGGCCATTGTCACCACCAACCTGCTCGGGCCGATTCGCCTGACGGCGGCGCTGCTTCCGCACCTCCAGAAGCAGCCCCGCGCGGCCATCGTCAACGTCTCGTCCGGCCTGGCTTTTATTCCGCTGGCGCTGACTCCAACCTATTGCGCCACCAAGGCGGCGATTCACTCCTATACCGAGTCGCTTCGCTACCAGCTCAGGGGAACGCCGATCGAGGTTCTCGAACTCGTCCCGCCCTATGTGGCAACGCACCTGATGAGCGGCGCCGACGATCCGCGCGCCATGCCCCTGGATCAGTTCATCGCCGAGGTAATGAGTATCTTCAAGACGCAGCCGACCCCGGCCGAGATCTGCGTAGAACGAGTGAAAGGGCTGCGCTTTTCCGCCGCCAGCGGCAAATATGGCGTGATCTTTGCCGGGCTCAATGAAGCGCGACCGGATGGTCACTGAGTCTGAAAAACGCGGGTGCCCCGGTCCCGATTCTGGGACCTGGGAATCCACGAACCTGCTGCGAACGAATAGTGAGCGATGGCCGCACCGCAGGTGCTTACATCGCCTCCGGGCTTTCAATCCCAAGCCAACTCAGCGCCAGCACTAACTCCCTTAGAGCAACCGCCGCTGTGGCCAGCAAAAACGTCTTCCGCGCCGGGTCATCTTCGGTGAGGATGTGGTGCTTGTGATAGAAGTTATTGAACTCCTGGGCTAACTGGAAGGCGTGCTTGGCGAGATGGGCTGGCTCCGATGTAGCAATGCACTGTTCCAGCACCAGTGTCCGCCGCGCGGCCCGCAGCCACAGCGCCCAGATGTCTTCCGCGTCCTCACCATGAAGGTAGCCGTCTAACTCCGCTAACTTCGCAAACTCCGCTTCCGGCGTCGTCCCCGCCTTGCGGAAGATATTCCTCGCCCGTACCACAGCGTACTGAATGTAAGGCCCGGTCTCGCCCTCGGGCGCCAGTGCGCTCTCTTGATCGAATGCGATCACCGAGTTCCGGGTAAACTTCAACATGAAGTAACGTAATGCGCCGTATGCAATCTGTCTGGCTACCTTGTTCCGATCTGTCTTGTCCCAATCCGGGTGACGCTGAAGAATCTCTTCGTTGGCGGCTAGGATCATCAGGTCCATAAGGTCATCGGCCTTCACACCGAAGCCTTTTCGTCCGCTGATCTCTATATAAGGGCGAGTGAGGTCTTCCGGGGACAGTTGATATCCCAATTCTGATGCGTAGTTTGGCGTCAATGCGACCATCTCGTATGTGAAATGATTGAGACGATTTGCCTGCGCAGTGTAGCCCATTCCGCGAAGCGCTTCTTTAACGTTGGCCTGCGGCTCTGCCTGACGCGCGTCAATGACGTTGTAGGCGTAATCGGCACCGCTAGCCTTGAAATGCACAGGTGTACCTGTGCCGCGAGCGGTTCCCTGCTCGTCAACGGCGCGATTGTCTATGGATCGATAGCACATCCGTCCGTTTGGATATTCAAAGAAGAGCTCGTCTCCAAACTCGCACTCAGGAAGCAAATGGAATTTCCAAAGGTGATAGGCGATGTCCTTCCCGACGTAAGTCACCGTTCCATTTGAGCGAACAATGACCTTTGCGTCCTCGTCAGGGCCATCCGTGACGGTCTCTGCTCCTGCGCGCTTCATTACCCAACAACCGCTGTTCTTTCCGACCTCCTCCTTGTAGAGAACGTTTTTCTCAATCATGAGTTCACGCGCAGATTCCCAGAACCTGAGGGAGAGAATCTCGCTCTCGCGGGGCAGGAAGTCGTATTCGATGCCGAGGCGGAGCATGGTCTGCAGATGGCGGCGTAGAACGGCGGTGGAGATCAGCTCGGCGACCTCTGCGGTCTCGTTGTCGCCGTGCTCGATCTCATGAAGTGTGGCAAAGCGCAGCTTTTTGCGAGCGGTTTTTTCTTCTTCTGTGCACTGCTCGTACCATTGCGAGGTCTTCGCATAGAGGTCCCAACAGTAGTAGTCGATCCGGTCGCCATTGGAATGGAATTTGTCGAGTAGGGAGCGGACTTCAGACAAGGACTTGCCTTCGATGTGAAGGAAGCCGACGACAACGTCTGCTACCTGGACGCCGGTGTTGTCGATATAATTTTGGACAATAACGGTTTCGGGGGTCGCACTGGCCGCCTTCAATAGTCTGGCCCAGGTATCGCCGAGGATGGCGTTCCGAAGGTGGCCGATGTGGGCTGCTTTATTTGGATTAATTGAGGTGTGTTCAACATTAGCAAAGATAGGCGGCCTCGCGGGCTGCTTGTCGGCCACACAAAGCCAGATAGACTTCTCGCGGTCCAGCCGTGCATTGATGTAGCCCGCGCCGGCGACCTCGAAGCCGGCAAAGCCCTCCAATCCGGAGAGCGCGGCCACTACCTCCTGCGCGATGATTTTGGGCGCTTTGCGCAGTTTGCGCGCCAGCTCGAAGGCGATCGGCGTAGCCAATTCGCCAAACTTCAGATCGGGCGGAATCTCCAGCGGAATGCTTTCAAGCTGTAAGTCGTACTTAGCCGCCAGAACACCGCGAAGATGCTGCTCAAACCGTTTCTGCAATTCCTGATACACGTCGTTATTCCTCTGAAATTCTTGATTTGTTTGAACGGCGGTTATAACTGGTCGAAGATTTCGCGGAAATCCCACGCGCCCTGTTTGCCGGCCAGCCACTCGGCTGCGCGCACCGCGCCCTCAGCCAGGCAGCGGCGGCTCAGGATCTCGTGGCGCAGTTCGAGTGTATCGTTTGCGCCAATCGCGGTCACAATGTGTTCGCCCATGGCGTCGCCCACGCGATGAGAGACGATCTCGACCTTTGCTCCGGGCTGCGCGGCCTCGATAATCTGGCGCAGCGTGATGGCCGTGCCGCTCGGAGCGTCGAGCTTGGTGACGTGATGCGTCTCGGCGATGGAGAAGGTATAGCCGTCCAGTTTCGCAAGGTCGGCGGTGAGGCGGAAGAGCTTTTGCACGCCGATGGAAAAATTGGTTCCGTAAAGCAGCGCGCCTCCGTGCTCCTCGGCCAAGGACTTCATCGCGTCCAGGTGCGCGTGCCAGCCGGTGGTGCCGACGACGATGCGTCCGCCGCAGGCAAGGACAGCGGTCATGTTCTCGACGGCGGCTTCGGGAGTGGTGAAGTCGATGACCGCGTCCACCTCGGCCAATGAGGCGACAGTGAGAGCGGAGGCGCCGCGATTTTCATCGATGTCGAGGGCGCGCACCAAATGGCCGCGCTCACGGGCGATCTCAGCGACCAGGCTGCCGGTCTTTCCCTTGCCTAAAACTAGAAATTGCATGACGGCCTCACGGTGACTTTGGCGGACAAATCCATTTTATCCGGTTCGCGGTTGCCGCGGCGTTATCCTGAAGTTGCCTATGCCTGACTCCGCTTCCACTGATCCAACGTCTGCCGCAACTGCCGCGCCTCGCGCGCTCCGCTGGCCGCGGACTCTGCTTTGGTGTGCGGGCGGCCTGCTCGTGCTCCTTCTGATGGCTGCCGGCGCGGGCGTGCTGTGGCTGCGCTCGGCGACGATCGCCGCGCTGCCGGCGCTGGATGGAGATTTGCATGTGCCCGGGCTCTCCGCGCCGGTGACCGTCCGACGCGATGTCCACGGCGTACCCCACATCGACGCGGCGACTCAGGACGATCTCTTCGTGGCGCAGGGCTACGTGACCGCGCAGGACCGGCTCTGGCAGATGGACGTGTTGCGCCGTAACTCGAACGGCGAGCTGGCGGAGATTCTCGGCTTCTCGATGGTGAAGCACGATCGGACGCAGCGGGTGCTACTCATCCGGGAGACCGCCCGGCGCATCTACGCCAATCTGCCCGCCGCCGACCGTGCCTGGCTGGACGACTACGCGCGCGGCGTGAACCTCTTCATCGCGCAGCATCAGGATGCGCTGCCGCCGGAGTTCCGGCTGCTCGGCTATCGCCCGCAGCCGTGGAGCGGCGTGGACTCAGTCTCGGTCGGCTTGGGAATGGTGCAAATGCTGGATACGCACTGGGAGACCAAACTGGAGCGGGAGCGGATCGCCGCCCAGCTGAAGAACCCCAAGTTGGAGGCTGATCTCTATCCGGTTGGCTCGTGGCGCGACCATCCGCCCACCGGCGTGCAGGTAGACCTGAGCCAGCCGCGGCCCACGCCGCCTCCGGCGACGGACGACGACGATGAGGATGACCGCAGCACGGCCGGCGTCGCGCCGGAAGAGCTGCGCCAAGCGCTGGGCCTGCCCATCTGCGACGGCTGCGCGTCCGGCTCCAACAACTGGGTCATCGCCGGCAAGCACACGGCCAGCGGCAAGCCGCTGCTCGCGAACGATATGCACCTCAGCCTCACCGAGCCGAATGTCTGGTACATGGCAGATCTGCGCGCACCTGGCTACCACGCCGCCGGAGTCACCGCGCCGGGAATGCCGTACATCATCGCCGGCCACAACGAGCACGTGGCCTGGGGCTTTACCGCGCTCTATGCCGACGTGCAGGATTTGTACATCGAGAAGCTCGACGGCAAGGGAAACTATGAGGATAATGACGCCGTCTGGAAGCCGCTCCAAGTGGACCGCGAAATCATCAAGGTGCGAGGCGGCAAGGATGTTGTGCTCGACGTGCAATCGACCGCCCACGGGCCGCTGATGAACCCGCTTCTCGATCACGAGACGCGCGCCATCGCGCTGAAGTGGACGCTCTACGACCCATCGCTCAACGCGCTGCCGTTTTACGCGATGAACGTTGCGTCCAACTGGACGGAGTTCTCCGCTGCGCTGGGCGATTGGTGCTGGCCAACGCAAAATGTGGTCTACTCCGACGATCAAGGGCACATCGCTTACCACGCTGTGGGCAGGGTGCCGATTCGCTGGGGTGGGATGGGTGTTTTTGAGAAACCTCTTCCACACGACACTTTGAATTTTCGTTTCGAGTGGGGACTTCCTTTCTTGAATGAACAAGTAGTCTATATTTCTTACGACGCGATGCCTCATGCCTTCGATCCGCCATCTGGCTTTTTGGCCACTGCCAACTCTCGTGTGACTACTGAAAAGATGCGCTCTGGTCCATTCTCGAAGGACATGAGTGGGATTCCGCTCACCGTCGAATGGGCCGATCCCTACCGCGTCGAACGCATCTACAAATCACTCGAGGGCCGCGACCATCTCACCCCCGCCGATATGCTGGCCGTGCAGACCGACGTCTACAGCGAGGTCGATCAGGAGATGGGCCATCGCTTTGCCTATGCCATCGACCACACCCCCGGCGCGGATGTACGGCTCAAGAAGGCCGCCGACCTGATGCGCTCTTGGGACGGCAAGCTGACCACAGATTCGGCTGCTGCCTCCATCGTGACCCAGGCCCGCCGCGCGCTATGGCCGCTGATTCTGGAGCCCAAGCTGGGTGCCGACGCCAAGGAATATCACTGGTCCGAATCCAACTTCGCCGAGGAAGAGATCATCATGCACGCCAGCCCGGACTGGCTTCCGCCGGCTTACAAGAACTGGGACGAGTTGCTGACCGATGCCGTGCGCAAAGGCATGAAGGAAGGCAAGACTCCCGCCGATGTGGCTCACTGGAGTTACGGAAGCTGGCACGTCGTCGATGTCGAGCACCCGCTGGCCGTTTATCTTCCGCTTATTGGGCGCGTGGCGGGTAGCGGCGAGCAGCCGCTCAGTGGCGATACGACCACCGTGAAACAGGTAGGCCGCGACTTCGGCCCCTCGCAGCGCTTCACCATGGACTGGAGCAACATCGACGGCTCNNCACCATGGACTGGAGCAACATCGATGGCTCGACGGAAAATATTGTGCTGGGTGAGAGCGGCAACCCCTATTCGCGCTACTACCGTGACCAGTGGAAGGACTGGTACAATGGCACAACCTTCGCGCTGCCCTTCAGCCCGGAGGCCGTTGCCGCGCAGACCCACCACACGCTGCGGTTGCTCCCTTAAGCATTTTTTCTATTTGTGTAGAGTGCGGCGTGG
>PMKM01000206.1 GCA_003157745.1 Bryobacterales bacterium
GGCGTCGGCCGCGGTCCAGGGGGACCGCCCCACTCTACTTCGTTTGGAACGCGTAATCGCCGGATTCGATTTCGAACACGGCGGAATCGGCCTCGGTGCGCAGGAACTTCACGCCGGGGGCGCTGGCGGCGGGGTGGCCGGATTCGGTGACAGAGGCGGCGTCCTTGGCCGGCATCCACACGGTGGCCGTGGTGTTGGGCGGGATCGAAACGGCGAGCGTGAATGCGGCGCCATCGCGCTTCCAGGAAGTTGCGATCTTGCCGTACATGGATTGGTGCGACGCCTTGACGAAGGTCAAATCGCCGGCGGGATACGGATGGATGAGAATGTGGCGGAAGCCCGGATTGGCGGGATCGGGGCGAATGCCGGCCAGGTACTCGTACATCCACACGGCCAGGTCGCCGATCTGCATCACGTGGTTGCCGGAGTTCATCTCGGGGTCGGCGGTATCGCCGTTCCACAATTCCCAGACCGTTGTCGCGCCCTTCGAGACCATGTAGCCCCAGCCGGGGTAAGTGGGCTCGGTTGCGATCTTATAAGCGAGATCGGAGCGGCCGTTCTCGGTAAGTGTACGCATGAGGAACTGCGCGCCGACTAAGCCGGTGCCGACGTGGCCATTGGTCACATGTTCGATGTTATTCGCCAGGCTGGCTAGCAAGGCGGCCCGATTCGCGGGCGGCGCCATGTCGAAAAACAGCGGCAGGATGCTGGAGGTCTGCGTGGCATTGTCGTAAATGCCGGTGGCGGGGTTGAAGAAACGTTTCTGAAACGCGGCGTTGACTTGTTCGGCGAGCGCGTCGTAGCCGGCGGTGTCGGCAGGCAGATCGAGCATCCGGGCATAACGCGCGGCCAGACGGAGTAAGTGGTAGTAATACGCTGTTGCCAGTAGAGTCTTGTTAGTAACACGGGCGGGATCTTTCGAATGGATCAACTTAGGATCTTCCGGCGGCACGCACCAATCGGCGTACTGATCCCTGCTGGTGAGGCCGTCGTGCAGGAAACCGCGCTGGTGCTCGATCCACTTCTTTATGGCCGGATAGAAACGTTCGAGCAGGCGGCGGTCGCGATACTGGTCGTACAGCATGCCGGGGACGAAGAGGAAGGTGCTGGGCCAGGTGATGTCGTCGTTATAGACGGTCCAGTAATTGGGCGCCACGTCGGGGATGTTGCCATCGGCGCGCTGGGAGTCGGCGAGGTCCTGTTCCCATTTGGAATAGAACGCGGCGATATCGAACATATAGGATTCGCTGCGGCTCACCTGGGAACGGTCGCCGAGCCAGCCCTGGCGCTCGTCGCGCTGCGGACAATCGGTGGGAATGCTGCGGTAATTGCCGCGGATGCCCCAAAACACGTTGTGATGAATTTGATTTAGCATCTCGCTCGAGCTGGAGAAGTCGGCAATCGCCTGCATGTCGTCGTGGACCACGCGGCCTTCCAGCGTGGCGGTGGTTGGCGCGGTGGCGCCGGGCCAGCCGGTCAGTTCCACATAGCGGAAACCGTGATAGGTGAAGCGCGGCTCGTAGACTTCGGCGCCTTCGCCCTTGAGCGTGTAGACGTCGGTCGCGCGCGCCGTGCGCAGGTTCGCGACGTAGAGCGAGCCATCGGGCTGCAAGGTTTCCGCAAACCGCAAGCTGACGCGGACGCCCTTGTCGCCGGCCACATGCAAACGGCACCAGCCAACCATGTTCTGGCCCATATCGAAAATCCAAACGCCGGGGTTCACGCGGACGCCGGAGGGTTGGAGTGTTTCCCTCACGGGCTTGAGCAGCTTGACGCTCACCGGATGCAGCGTTTCGATCACCCGCAGCGGATCGGCCATCTGCGCGGCCAGCACGCCGGCGGGCGCGGCGACGGCTTGCGCGGCTTCCCACGCGGAATCGTCGAAGCCTGGGCGATCCCAACCGGCGAATTCGCGGCGAGCATCGTACTCTTCGCCATCGTATTCGTTGTTGGCGAGAATGGGACCTTGAGTCGAGAGCTTCCAGTCGGGACCGGAAACTACGGCTGCGCTCGATCCATCCGCGTAAACGATTTCGAGTCGCAGAATCGCTTTGGGAAAACCGAAGCTGCGCGTGCTTCCGAGGCGCGGCGCGTAGAAACGGCCGTTGCCGAGAATCAACCCAATCGCGTTCTTCCCCGCGGCCACCTGGCGGGTGACATCGAAAGTGACGTACAGAGCGCGCTTATCGTAATCGGTGAGGCCGGGCGAGAGCACCTGGTCGCCGACTTTAGCGCCGTTGAGATACAACTCCGAAGTGCCCAGGCCGGAGTAGTAGACCATGGCGCGGCGGACCGGTTTGGCAGCCGTGAATTCGGTGCGCAGAAAGCGCGCGGGCATGCGGCGGTCGGGAGCCTCGGAGCCTGCAAGCTCGTCGTGGCCGATCCATTTCGCCTGCCAATCCTCGGCGCGCAAGAGCCCCATGCTCCAGTGGGCAGGCGCGCTCCATTCGCTCGGGGCTCCGCTCTGATCCCACACTTGCACTTTCCAAAACGCCTCGGCGCCGGAGCCGAGCGGCTTGCCGGCATAAACGACTTGCGCCGAACCGGTGGAAGCCACTTTGCCCGAATCCCAGAGATCGCCCGAGTCCGAGCGCAGCGCGCGCTCGCTCGAGGCGACCAGGATGCGATAGGCGGTCTGGCGCAGGCCGCGCGCTCGTGGGTCATCGGGCGCGCCAAGCCAACTGAAGCGCGGCGCGGCGACATCGATGCCAAGAGGGTTGTCGCGATATTCCAAACGCAATTGTTGTGGATGAATGGCGGCGGCCATAGCGGGAAGGCCGGCCAGAAGAAGGACGCACAGAGTGGCTTTCACGTCCACATAGTATAGACCGATTACAGGCAGGACATGCGGAAGCCGATGCGTTTGCGGAGGAAATGCGTGCGCCGCTCGGCCGGCAGCGCGAGCAGCCGCCGGATCTGATCGAGCAGCGCCGCGTCACTTTCCTTTTTGAGCGCGGCGAGGCGGGCTTTGCGGGTGATGCGCGATTTCGGCAAGAGTCTTCTCCAACGCGGGGAGCGCGGCCACGTCGCTGGGCCGGCCGGCCGCCTTCTTGCTCTTGATGATATCAGCCAGGCTGGCGACGTGCAGGCGGGCATCGCCGAACTGGACCACGCGCGTCCGGCTGCGCAGCGCCTCGAAGGAGCGGATGCCATCGATCACGGTCAGGAAATCGAGCTGCAATCCATCGGCGTCGCGGCTGATGCGGTAGAGCCCGCTCACCGGATAGTAAGGGGTGAGGATGACGGCCTCCAGTTCGGCGGCGATGGCTTTCAGCTTGCGCAGGTTGACGGGCGTCTTTCGAAATAGGAAATCGAAGTCGACGGTGGTGACCGGCGCGCCGGCCAGTGCCGCTGCGGCATTACCCACCAGAATGGCTTCGAGGGAATGCCGGTCGAGAAGTTCGGCGATGCGCGCGAGCAGAGGTGAGGCGTCCATGGACTGTCGGTTACCAGTAACGATTATTCCACAGCGGGGCGGAGGCGGACTAGAATTGAAGGCATGTTGAAAAAGCGACTGGGGACGAGCGATCTGGAAATCACGGCCGTTGGCGTGGGGGCATGGGCGATGGGCGGCGGAGGCTGGAAGTTTTCCTGGGGGCCGCAGGACGATTCGGAATCGATTGCGGCAATCCACGCCGCGCTCGATGCGGGCGTGAACTGGATCGACACGGCGGCGGTATATGGGCTGGGGCATTCCGAGGAAGTGGTGGCGCGGGCGCTCGCGGGCCGCACCGGCAAGCCGTACGTGTTCACCAAGTGCTCGCGGGTATGGGACGAAAGCGGCGAGATCTCTTCCTGTTCGAAGGCGGATTCGCTGCGGCGGGAGTGTGAAGCCAGCCTGCGGCGGTTGCGGGCGGAGACGATCGATCTCTACCAGATCCACTGGCCGGATCCTGACGCGGACGTGGAAGAGGCATGGACGACGCTCGCGAAGTTGCGCGAGGAGGGCAAGGTGCGATGGATCGGCGTGTCCAACTTCAACGTCGCGCAGATGGAGCGGTGCCGGAAGATCGCGCCGCTCACGTCGCTACAGCCGCCCTATTCGGCGATTTCGCCTCAGGTGGAAGTCGAACTTCTGCCCTATTGCAAGCGGCACGAAATCGGCGTGATCGTGTATTCGCCAATGAAATCGGGGCTGCTGACGGGAACGATGACGCGCGAGCGGGTGGCCGCGTTCGCGCCCGACGATTTCCGGCGCAACGCGCTAGCGTTTCAAGAGCCGCATCTCTCGCGCAACCTGGAGTTGGCGGAACTGATGAAGCGGATCGGAGCGCGGCATGGGCGGTCGGCCGGCGAGGCGGCGATTGCGTGGACTCTGCGGAACCCGGCGGTGACGGCGGCGATTGTCGGCATGCGCTCGGCCGCGCAGGCACACGGCGTGCTGGGCGCGATCGAGTTTCGGCTAAGCGCAGAGGAGATTGCGGAGATCGAGGGGTTTCGCAGCTAGCGGGGATCGGGGGCCTGCCAACGCGGATTCGCTGGCCCAGGCGCGATGCCGGGCGTGGCATGGCTCTTATGCCTTCGGCGGCGAGATTCGACTTTGTTGAAGAACCGCTCCCTCTCGTCGCGGCTCCGGGCGAACGGGGGTTACTTAGTGCGGGATTTGAGCGGTTGGGGGATACGGGCAAGCTGAAGCAGGCTCCACCGTGCGGAGACACATGGGGCTTGGCGAGTCAGTAAGAGGTATAAGTGCGTTACGGGTGGCCAGGCTTCGCGGACTTAGCGCCGTGCGTATCGGCCACCCGATGGTTTAAGTAGAGACTTCGACGATCTAGGAGTCTGCCGGAAGTAGCCGTTGTCGATCGTCGGTTCAATGACGGGCGAATTGCCCCGGGGTGCGCGGAGTCCGGAACGCCGCCGGCACCGCGATTTCGCCGCAATCGCTCTGCCGCGGCCGCTCGATCGAGACACTCAAGTCCACGGCGTAGCGTATCTATATGTGCGCGTGAAACGCGCTCGAAACCTACTGTTGAATGGAATGGAACACAGGAAACTGTGAGTATACCAGCCGCGCGAAAATAGCGGGCCGCTCTGTCCACAAACGGCATCTGGCGAACGTTTCCAGTTTGAGAGCAATAATTGTCGTGGCAGCCTCCATACGGGAGCCGTCGCGAAGAAATGGACTCCATGACCGATCGGAACCACGAATACGAGCGGCTGATTGCGCCCATCGAGGGCCGGATGATGCGCGCCGTATGGCGTGTCCTCCGCGACCCCAACGAAGTGGACGATGCCTTCCAGGAGGCCCTGTTAACGGTCTGGAAGCGTTGGGACCGCATACGCACCCACCCGAATCCGCAAGCGCTGGTTCTGCAAATCTGCATCCATGCGGCCTACGACGCGCTCCGGCGCAAGGCTCGTCATGCGAAACGGCTGGAGGCGGGCGGCATCCCGCAGGAAATCGTCGATCCTTCGCCGTCCGCCGCCCAGGACATCTCGAGCACCGAGCAGGACGCTCAGGTACTTCGCGCCATTGGAAGCCTGCCGAAGAACCAGGCGCGGGCCATCCTGCTGCATGCGGTCGAGGAAATTCCGTATGTCGATATCGCGGCGGCGATGGACTGTCGCGAGGCGACCGTGCGCAAGCATGTGGCCCGCGCGCGCGCCAAGCTGCGAACTTTGCTCTCGCATCTGATCCCGGCGATTCACAAGGAGGAAAGCAGCCATGCGTGACCAAAACGAGAACGATGAGATGGACGACCTGATTCGAAGGAGTACGCAAGTGGAGATTCCAGCGGAAGTGGAAGAACGCCTGCGCCACAGACTGGCGGCGTTCCGCACCAAAGTAGAACAACGCCCGCCGAGCCGTTGGCGCTCTCTGGCATTTTGGCCGCCAGTTAGGATCATGGCAATGGCCGCGGTTGCCATAGCGGCGGTCGTCGTGGGATTGGTCCTCATCCCGAGAGAGGCCAGCGCCAGCCGCGTGTATGCGGCGGCGGCGCAGCAACTGAGAACGTCTCAGTCGCTCGAATACACCATCGTCCTCAATGACACGCCCTATGTGGGAATCGATTTCAGTTACGCCGCTCCGGGATACCGGCGCGTGAGTTGCTCCTGGGGAATCGAAGTGAGGGCCGATCGTACAGCCCAAAAGCAGATCGTCCTGATGCACCTGACGCGGATGTACGCGATTGAATCCGGCAAACAGGCGGAGAGTGTCGCCAACTCGGAGGACTTAGTCGAGCAATTGCTTTCACTCCCGCCGGCGGCTGGCGAAGTACTGGGCGAGCAGCTAGCCGGGGACAAGCGGCTGATCGGCTATCGTTTGCCGAAAGCGCCGCTCGACACTTCGGTTACGGGACTCCAGTCATTCGATCTGTGGGTGGATGCTGGAACGCGGCGCGCCGACCATGTCGATATCTCCATTCAGGAACCGGGCAAGCCCGTCCACCAGATGCACATCCGGAACATTCGCGTAAACGCACAGGTCGACCGATCGCTGTTCGATCTGACGCCACCCGCGAGATACACCGCGATCGTAGCACCGAATTCCGAGCCGGGCGCCAGCCAGCCCGCTTCCAGTCAGGACGCGCTGGTATTGCAGGCGCAGATTCTGCAAAGCGCTCCGCTGACTGCGGTGGTGCTGCCCATGACAGGATCGTACGCGCTAACTCGGGTTGCTATCGAGAAAGTCGAGTCTTACTTGAAGACACTGGGCGTAACTCCCGCCGGCCCTCCCTTTGGCCACTTCGGGTCGGAACAGAGTTGGGACGCTGGCTATCCCGTGCCGCCCGGCACGAAAGTCGAGCTTCCCTTTCAGTTAGTAACTATGCCCGCAACACAGGTCGCATCGGTGGTCGTGAAAGGCCGCTGGGGGAATGACTCCACCACCCGCTGGGCGGCATTCCTGAAGTCGGCGATCGAGCAAGGCTACGCGCCCGCCGGCCCACCCATGGAGATCTGGTCCGGCGAGGATGCCAACGTGCAGACGCAATCTACTGAGATGCGGATTCCGGTAACGAAGGCGAAGTAAGTTCCAGCTCCGTTACATTCGCACGCAACCGCTCCCTGACGGTCGCAGTTCCAAGTGCTTTCCGAGCCGCTCGCCGTCAGGGAGCGGTTGCGTGCTATGCGGCCGCCTGCTTTCAAACAGGTTACAAATGGAAGCAACCCGGTCTTGGACTAAGTTACAATGACTGATAACCAGCCGGGAGACGGACATGGGCAATACGATATCTTTGGCATCCCTCAACGAACTCTTCGATTTCAATTACTGGGCGCGCGACCGCCAGTTGCAAACCTGCGCGGGGCTCACGGAGGAGCAATTCCTTCGCCCGCTCGGCAACAGCTTCCCATCCGTGCGCGACACGCTTACCCACTTACTCGCCGTCGAGTGGCTATGGCTGGAACGCTGGCGCGGACAGTCGCCGCGAACCTTGCTGGCGCCGGGCGAGTTCCCCACTCTGGCCGCTCTCTCCGAGCGCTGGCAGATCGTCGAACGCGAGATGAGAGAGTATGTCGCCGGCTTGACCGAGGATGCGTTCGAGCGCCCGCTGACCATCGTCAGCACCCGAGGCCAGGAGTGGACCTACCCGCTGCACCGCATGATCCAGCACCTGCTCCACCACCAGACCTATCATCGCGGCCAGGTGACGGCGCTCTTTCGCCAACTCGGTGTGCAGCCGCCCAAGGTCGATTTCCTGGATGCGTGCGACGCGGGCTTCCGTAGCTGAGGCGCGCCACACCACCGACCTATAGGGGCCGGGCATGCCCGGCCCGCGCCCGCGATGAGCTAAGCTCAATCCAATGCCGACCCTGCTCGACCGGCTCGACGAATGGAAGCGCCGCTTCGGCCCGCCCGAGACCGGACAACTGGAGCGCCTGCTGGACGCGGCCGCCAAGTACCACGTCCGCGACGCCGCCGGCCTGATTCGCCTGCATGAGACGCTGCTTTTCCTGCGCGCCTATCCGCGCACGCCCGAGGTCGCCCGCCGCGCCGACGCGATTCTGTTCCAGTTCGCCGAGCGCGTGGCGGAACTGCGCGCGGCTGGCGTGGATCTGGAGCCGTTCGCCGAGCCGCCCCTATCCGGCATCGCCGGCACGGAGTTGACCGCGGTCTTCAGCTACGAGGTCGCCCGCAGCCTCGTTGCCCGCCACAGCCGCGCCGTCCGCCTGGCATGGGACGCGCACGACGAGGCCTGGCGCGTCGGCGCCGGTTCGCCGCGGCTGGCACCGCTCATCGCCGAAGAGTGGCCCGTCGAGGCGCACACTCCATTCGACCGCTGGCTGGCGGCTGCGCGCCCTCGCGCGGAAAGCGAGTTGCCCTGGCTGCTCGATCGCGTCCGCGCCATCGCACCCGAGCACCCCGCCGACCGCTACAACGCGATGGGCCTGCCGCTTACCTTCGCCACCGGCACGCGCGTCTCGCGCTCCAGCCAACGCGTGCCCGTGCGCCGCCTCTTCTGCCACACCGAGCCGTTGATCGCGCGCCGTGACGTTTCGCTCGCCCGCGAAGTGGCCGCGCCGCCGCTCCGCGTCGAGCGCCTCGCCCCCGCCCAGGCGCGCCGGATGATCGACCTCATCGTCGACACTTCCGCCATGCGCTTTCGCGAGTTGTACGGCTTCCACCATCCGGACATCGCCAACGTCTTCCGCGCCGACGCGGGCCGCGGCGTCGAAATCGTCTTCTTCGGCGTCCCGCCCGCCTGGCGGCTTCCCTTGCGCGCCTACCACGCCGGCATGTTTTTCAAGAACGGCGTCCCCGCAGGCTATGTCGAAACGCTTTCGATTTTCGATCGCGCCGAAGTCGGCTTCAATCTCTATTACACGTTTCGCGAAGGCGAATCGGCGTGGCTCTACGCGCGCGTGCTGCACCTGTTCCACCAGGTGCTCGGCGTGAATTGCTTCTCGGTGGACCCGTATCAAATCGGCGACGAAAACGCTGAGGCCATCGATTCCGGCGCCTTCTGGTTCTATCGCAAACTGGGATTCCGCTCGGTGGACCCGTCGCTTGCCGCGCTCACCCTTCGCGAAGAGGCGCGCATGGCACGCCAGCCAGCCTGGCGCAGTTCGCGCCGCACCTTGCAACGCCTGGCCAAGGCATGTGTGCTGTATGAAGGCCCCGGAGCCGCACCGGGCGAGTGGGACCATTTCGCAATTCGCAACGTGGGCATCGCCGCCACGCGCGCCCTGGCTGCTCGATTCGGCAACGACACCGACCGCATGCGGCAAAACGCCGCCCAGTTCGCCGCCCGTCATTTCGGCGTCGATTCGACCAGCGGCCTGGCGCTCGTGTTGAGCACAATTCCCGATGTGGCGAAGCGGAGTTCAGTCGAAAAGAAAGCCGTAGCGGAGATTCTGCAAGCGAAGGAACGCGGCTCGGAGACACGCTACCTGAGGCTGATGCAGCGGCACAAGCTGCTGCGCTCGGCGCTACTCAAACTTGGATCTGTGTGAAACCGCTCCGGGAACAACTCGCCCGCTAGCGGGCGTTGGCAAGCTGAAGCATGCCCTACGCCGTCGGAGCAACCTTCTTGGCGTCGCGAGAGACTTTGTACTTCTTCTCGAAACGTTCGATGCGGCCGGCCGTATCCATCAGCTTCTGTTTGCCGGTGAAGAACGGGTGGCAGGAGGAGCAAATTTCCACGCGGATGTCGCCCTTGTGCGTGGACTGTGTCTGAAACGAGTGACCGCACGCGCAGATCACATTGATAGGGGCATACGCGGGATGAATTCCAGCCTTCATTTTGGGGGGATCCTTTCGAGATTTTCAGTATACCAAAAAACGGCAAACCCCCGTGGCCCGGTTGTGGAACCACGGGGGCTCGCTAGCCTTCAAAAACAGCCTGAGGCTTTGGTTGCGCAAGAGGCAGCCGGTCCACAGGAACTTGACTCCACTCACTGGAGAGCGGCGTCGGCTACGTTGAGAGGCTCGACTTTAACAGTCGGCCACCTCCTGCGGTCTCATGTTACAGTGCATTTTCTCTGGACCACCTCCTTTCCCAGTGATAAGAAAATAGTGGCACGGAGACATTCGAAAGTCAATACCACTCTGGTTTATCGGAAGCGCCGGCCCGGGCGCCTACAGATTGCGCGCCGCGTACCGGCACATGGCGAGCCCGTCCATCAGCGCGAACGGCATCTGCCCGGTGGTGTAATGGCCGCACGGCAAAGTGAACACTTTGTGCGGCAGGTGCATCTCGCGAAACGCCCGCAGCACCTGCTTCGAATACACCGGCAGGAAACTGGTGTCGTGCTTGGCCCAGATCAGCAGGCTCGGCATCTTGCGGTTTTCCAGCCTGCCCAGGTAGGCGGCCGGGCTGATCATCGACCAATACCGCCGCAGATCTTCCTGTGAAACCTCGCTCGTGAATCCCTTGCGCACGTGCTGTGTGGCGAGCCCGGTCCACACCACGTCCGAAAAGTACATCGAGACGTGATTGAAAATGCCCAGCTTGATGCGCGTGTCGTGAGCCGCCGCGATGAACGCCACGCACGATCCCAGGCTGGTGCCCAGGATGGCCACGCGCTGGTAACCGCGCTCGACCAGCCAGTCAATCGACGCGCGCGCATCGATCACCGATTGCCGCGACGCGTGAATGGTGCGGCCGACGTTGTTCGAAACCGCGTAATCGGCGCGTTCGAGCCCGGCCGGCTTGCGTTCGGCGTGATACGCCATGCTCATGCGCAGCGCGCTCACCCCGAAACGGTTCAGCAGCTTCGCCAACCCGACGTGGCCGTCCACGCCCGCGTTCCACTGCGGCAGCACCAGCACGGCCCGGCCTTGATCGCGCTCCGCCGCGAACCAGTCCGCGTGCACCGTATTGTTCTCCGCGTACGGCGTTTCGGCCGGACTCGAGAACGTGAGATGGTTCCCGCGCAGCCGGTAATCAGTGGGCGCCTGGTAGCTGAAGAAACGGTCGGAATCGGTCAGCGCCTCGCCGGCGAAGCGGTCGAGCGCCTCCCGCTCATCCCCAAACCCGCCGCCGGGCACAACCGGAAACTCCAGCCGCTCCAGCCAGTCCAGCCCCCATTCGAACGGCCGCACCACGCGGTTCGTGTCGCGCGTGGCCAGCTTGCGTTCCCATTTGTCGATCCAGCGGGCGTATATCCCAGGCATGTTCTTGGCGGAGAACTCCTAGTTTACCGTGAACCGAATTCGAATATATAGCGAAACCGCGCAATCCAACCCGTCTTGGCCGCGCTTTACTGCGCGAATATCTCGGTCAATACGCGGCCGAACGCGCCGCTGGGCGTTTCCACGCGGAGGATGGTCGCGAGAGTGGGCGCGATGTCGTTGGGTGCGATATTGCCGTCGTATTCGCCGGGGCGAATGCCGGTCCCCATGAAGATCACCGGCACGTGCGTGTCGTAGCCGAACGGCAGGCCATGCGTGGTGCCCCCGCCATCGAACATCCAGTAAGGGTCCGTCACACATTCCAGGTCGGCGCCGCGTCGCTGGTTGTATCCGTTGATCGCCGCGCGCCCCACCCCGTCGTCCGCCACCTCGCCCGCCGTCAATTGAAGGCCGGTAAAGACGCGATAGATGTGCGGCACCGCGCGCAACGCCTCGGCCGCGGTCCGTTCCACTTCAGCCAAGTCGAGTTTCCGAACAGCAACCAGCTCGCGATTCAGATAGACCGCCGATTCCTGAACCGAGGTGATCCAGTCGAACTTACCGTACCTGGCGGTAAGCGCTTCCTGCACCGTCTTACTGACGATGTTATCCGGCATGCGCCCGGCCGGCATATGGCGAGCCGTGTTTACCTCGGGCACTGGCGCCACGCCGTGATCCGCCGTCAACACCACCAGTACATTACTCAAGCCCACCGCGTGATCGAGCGCGGCGAAGAACTTGCCGAGCAACTTATCGGTATCCGCCGAAATCGCACGCGCTTCCGGCGAATCCGGGCCATAGGCGTGACCCACGTAATCGTTCGACGAAAAACTCACCGCCAACAAGTCGGTCGCACCGCGCTGGCCCAGTTGCTCGCCGGCCAGCGCCCGTTCGGCGAAGGCTTCCACCAGTTCGTTGCCGAACGGCGTCGCGGCCAGATCCCGGTACAACCGGCCCGGCTGTGGCATCGTGTGACCCAGCCAAGTGACGCCCGCATAATGGTCGGCGGCGTGCGCCGCGTTCGATTCCTTCACCCACGCCGGCGCTTCGGCGACATAGTAAGTGCTGGTGACGAAGTTACCGCTCCCCGAGTCGAACCAGTAAGCCGCGTTGGCCATGTGGCCCGCCGGCAGAATGGCGGCGCGGTCCTTGAGCGAAATGCCGATCACCCGCGACTGGCTGTCGTCGGAGATCTTCAGTTCGTCGCCCACCGTGTCCACCAGCAAGCGCCGCGGCGACGCGCCTTCGCCCGGCGCGCCCACCAGCGTCGTCGCCGGATCCGAGACGCTGGTCACCACCTTGCCCTCGTCGCGGTCGTACCACGTGTTGCCGACGATCCCGCTCACCGATGGCATGGCGCCGCTCGTCAGGATGCTGTGTCCCACCGCCGTCACCGTCGGGAAGTGCTGGTAGCGGGCGTTGGTGAATACGGCGCCCTTCGTCAACAGCAGGTCTAACCCTCCGTGATAGTCGGCGCGGTAGCGCGTGAGATAGTCGTAGCGGAACTGATCGATCACGATCGCGACCACCAGTTTCGGCTTCTTTGGCGCGGCGCTCAGCAGGCTGCCCGCCATCAGGATCGACGCCAGGATCTTCTTCATAAACATTCAGCCTACCACTCGAATATTACGAGCCAATGATTCCCGATTCCGCATACCAGTCGCATGATCCAGGCCGCCTGCCGCGGCAGGCAAACGCCACGATTCATACCGAACGCAACCCGCACGATAAAATGTATGGAGATGCCGAAAAGTTCATCGACCCCAGTTTTTCCCAATGATGTTGTGACCCGGCGATGCCGCGGCGCGGCCGGAGCCGCCCGTTGAGCGCCGCTGAAAAGTTCGACCGCCTGATCGCCCTGATGGCCCGCTTGCGCGCGCCCGGCGGCTGTCCGTGGGACCGCGAGCAGACCTTCGACAGCATCAAGCCGCACACGCTCGAAGAGACCTACGAGGTGCTCGACGCCATCGACCGCCGCGCCTGGCCGGAGCTCGCCGAAGAGTTGGGCGACTACATGTTGCAGGCCGTCTTCTACGCCCAGATGGCCGCCGAGCGGAATCTGTTCACCATCGAAGACGCGCTCGATGCCATCAACGAGAAGCTTCTGCGCCGCCACCCGCACGTCTTCGGCGACCAATCGGCCACGACCTCCGGCGACGTGAAGCGCATCTGGAGCGAGGTGAAGGCCGCCGAAAAAGCCGCCCAGGGGCGCGAACTGGAAAGCCTGCTCGCCCCCGTGCCGCGCGCGTTGCCGGCGCTGGTCGAGGCGCAGCAAATCACCGCGCGCGCCGCCCAGGTGGGCTTCGATTGGGAGAGTCCCGAACAGGTGCTCGACAAGCTGCGCGAGGAACTCGCCGAATTCTCGGAGGCCCGCCGCAACGGCTCGCACGCCGAGATCGAAGGCGAACTGGGCGACCTGCTCTTCGTTCTCGTCAACCTCGCCCGCTTCGTCAAGGTGGATCCCGAGCAGGCCCTGCGCGCAACCAATGCCAAGTTCCGCCACCGCTTCGGCTACATCGAGCGCAAGCTCGCCGAACGCGGCACCACGCCGGCCAACGCGACCATCGACGAAATGGAGGCGCTGTGGCAGGAAGCCAAACGGTGATCGACATCCGCCAGTTGCACGACATTGCCGATTTCGTGGGCGTCGTCGACTTGCAGAAAGAGATCTGGGGCTTCGACCCGATCGACCTGCTGCCCGCGCGGTTTCTGGTCGTGATCGAGAAGGTCGGCGGCCACATTTTCGGCGCTTACGATGGCGCCCGCCTGGTCGCTTTCTGCTTCGCCATTCCCGGCGTCAAGCCCGGCCCGGCGCCCTATCTGCATAGCCACATGTTGGGCGTGCTGCCGGGGTACCGCGATTCCGGCATCGGCCGCCGCCTCAAGCTCCGCCAGCGCGAGGAAGCTCTCGCTCGCGGCATCGGTCTCATCGAATGGACCTTCGATCCGCTCGAGCTCAAGAACGCGTATTTCAATTTCGAACGCCTCGGCGCCATCGTGCGCCGCTACAACGAAAATCAGTACGGCCTCACCGCCAGCCCGCTCCACGGCGGTTTGCCCACCGATCGCTGCACCGCCGAATGGCACCTCGATTCGCCCCGCGTGCGCCAGATCCTGGCCGGCGGCCGGCCGCCAGTCCACGCCGTCGAACGCATTTCCGTTCCCACCGGCATTGCCGTCATTCGAGCGCAGGACGCCGCTCGCGCCCGCGAGATTCAGCAGGCCAACGCCGCCCTCTTCCAGCGCGCCTTCGCGCGCGGCCTCGCCGTCACCGGCTTCGAACGCGGCCACTCCGCCGGAACCTACCTGTTGGAGCCGTGGAAATGAAGATCGACCGCATCACCCTGCGCCAGATCCGCTTGCCGCTGGTACACTTTTTCGAAACCAGCTTCGGCCGCACCACCGAGCGCCACATCATCCTCGTCGAGGCGCACGCGGACGGCGTCTCCGGTTGGGGCGAAGTCACCGCCGCCGAGCATCCTTTCTATAACGAGGAGTGGACCGAATCCGCCTGGCGCATTCTGCGCGATTACGCCGCCCCGCGCGTGCTCGGCCGCGACCTCGATGGACCGGAAGCCGTCTACCCTCTCACCGCCCACATCCGCGGCCACAACATGGCCAAAGGCGGTCTCGAAGCCGCCGTGTGGGACTTGGCCGCGCGCATCGATGGCGTCCCACTGTGGAAGAAAATCGGCGGCGGCGCGCGCCGTGAAATCCCCTGCGGCGTCTCTATCGGTATTCAGGATTCCGTCGACGCCCTGCTCGAAACCATCGAATGCGAACTCGCCGCCGGCTATCAGCGCATCAAGTTGAAGATCAAGCCCGGCTGGGACGTGGACGTGCTCTCGCGCGTCCGCGACCGTTTCCCCCGCATCAAATTGATGGCCGACGCCAACTCCGCCTACACCCTCGCCGACGCCGACCACCTGCGCCAGTTGGATGACTTCTATTTGATGATGATCGAACAGCCGCTCGCCCACGACGACATCGTCGATCACGCCCAGTTGCAGACCCGCCTCCAAATGCCCATCTGTCTCGACGAATCCATTCGCAGCGCCCACCACGCCGCCCAGGCCATCCGTTTGCGCGCCTGCCAGATTCTGAATATCAAGCTCGGCCGCGTCGGAGGCTTCGCCGAAGCGCGCCGCCTCCACGACGTGGCGCAAGCCGCCGCCATCCCCGTCTGGTGCGGCGGCATGCTCGAATCCGGCATCGGCCGCGCCCACAACATCGCCCTCGCCACGCTGCCCAATTTCGTCCTGCCCGGCGACGTTTCCGCCAGTTGCCGCTATTGGCAGCGCGACATCGTCGACCCGCCGGTCGAAATCACGCCGCATGGCACCATCCAAATTCGCGATACTCCCGGCTTCGGCTACGCGCTCGATCGCGACTTCATTGCCTCCATCGCGGTGCGTCAGGAGACAGCCAGTTGAACGCTTTCTTCACCCTGCTCGTTCGCAACCGCAACTACCGCTATACGTGGATCGGCCAGGTGGTGAGCGAAATCGGCGACCACTTCAACAACATCGCCGTCTTCAGCCTCGCCGTCGCCGCCACCCGCTCCGGCATGGTGGTCAGCGGCGTCATGCTCTCGCGCGCCATCCCCGCCATGCTCATCGGACCCGCCGCCGGCGTCGTGCTCGACCGCCTCAATCGCAAGCAGGTGATGATCGCAAGCGACCTCGTTCGCGGCGTGGTCGCCCTCGGCTTCATCCTCGCCATCGGCCGCGGCGGCTCCTGGCTGCTCTATTCGCTTAGCGCGCTGCTCATGGCCGCGTCGCCGTTCTTCACCGCCGGCCGCTCCGCCATTCTGCCCACCATCGCCACCGCCGAAGAGTTGCACACCGCCAACTCGCTCACCCAAACCACCGGCTGGACCACGCTTACCATCGGCACGTTTCTCGCCGGCGCGACCGTGATGGGTTTCGGCTATCGCTGGGCGTTCGTCGGCAACGCGCTTTCGTTCTTGATCTCGGCCTTCTGCATTTCGCGTTTGCACCTGCCCGGCGATGGATTCCGTCCGCCCCGCCGCGCGCTCAACGAAGCCGAAATGGTCCGCCCCTGGCACGAGTACAAAGAAGGATTGCGCTACATGCGCGGCGTGCCGCTGGTGATGGGGCTGTTGCTCATCAACGTCGGCTGGGCCTCCGGCGGCGGCGCGGCGCAAATCCTGTTCACCGTGTTCGGCGAGATCGTTTTTAATCGCGGCGCGGCTGGCCTCGGCACCATCTGGGGCTTCGCCGGGCTCGGTCTGCTCACCGGCGGCACGCTCGGCTATTGGATCGGCCGCCACCTCAGTTTCACCAATTACAAACGCTCCGTCGTCGCCTGCTATATCGTCCACGGCGGCGCTTACGTGCTCTTCAGCCAGAGCGGCTTCCACTGGGCGCTGTTCTTCATCGCCCTCTCGCGCGCCGGCGTCGGCGTCAGTTCCGTGCTCAACATGTCGCAATTGCTGCGCATCGTTCCCGATGGATTGCGCGGGCGCGTCTTCGCCACCATGGATTCGGTCACCTGGTCGGTGATGCTGGTTTCGATGACGCTCGCCGGCATCGCCAGCGATTATTGGAATCCGCGCACCATCGGCGCCATCGCCGGCGTGCTCAGTTCCTCCACCGCCCTGTTCTGGGGCTGGGCCCACTTCACCGGCCGTCTCCCCGAACCCGAACGCCTCGGCGTCGATCCCGAAGAAATCGACGTCCACCCCGAACCCGCGGCGTGAACCGGCGGTCCCCTACGCCAGTATCTTCGTCCAATCGAGCGTCGCCGCCAGTTCCTGGCCGATCGTCAACAGCGTCGGAATCGCCGAAAGGTCGGATTCGTCGATGTCGCTCGGCAGTTGCGGGTTGATGGTAGTCACCACCTCCGGCCACTGCCGGTTCGCTGCCTCGTCCACCCAATCCTCGGAGGTATCCACCAGCGTGCCCGCCGCCCACGCGACCACGTTAATCAGGCCGGACGGCGGCGTTTCGGAGGCCGCGAACCAACCGGTTCCGATCTCGATCACGCGCGTCTCGACCGGCGTAAACGTGTCGTACTCGAAAGCTTCCACGCACGCCTGGTAGGTGGGGTTGGCGGTCCCGCCCGTGCCGCCGTCGAAGAAGGTAATGCTGCGGCCATTCACGTTGCCGATCGTCCAGTGATCGAAGTACGTCGGCGCACAAGCCGAAGCGACCGCCGCATCCACCAGTCCCACCGATCCCGTGGTGCCCGCGTTGTGCGGATTGTCGCGAACGAAGAACCAGTTGTGGCCGTTCACCGCCGTCGCGGCGATCATCACGCCAATCGGGCAATCGTTCACCACCCAGTTGGCGGCCGGCCCCAGCACGCCGACAAGCACGTCGCGCAGGTTCGCCGGGTTATAGCGGAAGCCTTCGGCGACCAGTTTGGCGTCCGCGATCAGGCCCGTGGGAGTGAAGATCTGCTTCGACCGGTCGGTGTAGATCTTCAGAATGTCCGCGGCCGGGATGCCCGCGGCGACCGCCGCCGTCAACAAACCGCCGGTCGACGTTCCGGCGCAGTAGGCGATGTGGTCCCGCGTCAGTCCGCCCAATTGCAATTCGAGTTTCATCAGGCAGCAGGCGGGGATAATCCCGCGTATCCCGCCGCCACGGATCGAGAGAATGTAGCGCATGGTTGCCCCGCTCCTCGATATTCTATACCGGATTTGCGCCGATCCCGGCGCGATTTCGGTCTGCGGCCGTCTGATGCTTGTCTGAACGCGGCGCGCCGCGCAGTTCCGAACGGAGCCGCGACCACAGGGAGCGGTTCTTCCATGGAACCGGATCTTACGCCCGAAGACCTGCACTATAGAAGCTCAACGCGTTGTCGCCCTGCTTCACCACGCGGCTGCGGCACAGAGAGCCGACAGCCTCGGGAAGCGTCTGGCGAATCGGATGCTGCGCGATGACGAGCTCGGGCGGCGTGCCGGCAAGCAGTTCGAGCGCGGCGGGCAATTCGTCTTCGAGCGCGTAGGGCGGATCGAGAAACACGATTTCGGCGGGACAGCGCGCCAGCGCAATGAGTGCCGGCCCGCCGATCACGGTAGCGCGCGCGTCCAAGTCGAGCGCGGCCAGATTTTGCCGCAGCACCTGCAGCGCCCCGCGGCTGCGTTCCAGGAACCACGCGTGCGCGGCGCCGCGGCTGAGCGCTTCAATACCAACGGCGCCGGTCCCCGCATACGCATCGAGGAACGTCGCGCCCCGTATGCGCGGCGCCAGAATATTGAACAGCGTCTCGCGCAGCCGGTCCGGCGTGGGCCGCGTCGCATCGCCCGGAATGCCCGCGATCCTGCGCGACCGAAGTTCTCCACCAATCACTCGCATCAGCCCACCGTCACCAATCCGTACCGCCGTTGCCAGTGGTCGCGAATGTAAGCGACCGCTCGCCGCAGGTCCTCTTCGCCCGGCGGGCGCGCCACGAATTCCACCGCCTCGCGCCGCGCCACTACGAGGATCTCCGCATCGCGCAGCACGTTGGCAATTCGCAGCGCCGGCAGCCCCGATTGCCTGGTGCCGAAGAATTCGCCCGGCCCGCGCAGTTTCAAGTCGATCTCCGCGATGTGAAACCCGTCGTTCGAATCGACCAGCGTCCGTATCCGCTCGCGCGCCGTATCGTTCATTTTCTCCGTCACAAGAATGCAGTAACTCTGCGCCGCCCCGCGCCCGACGCGCCCGCGCAGTTGGTGCAGTTGCGCGAGGCCGAAGCGCTCCGCCTGCTCCACCACCATCACGCTCGCGTTCGGCACGTCCATGCCGACCTCGATCACCGTCGTCGAAACCAGAATCTGTATCGCGCCATCCTTGAAGCGCTGCATCACGGCTTCCTTTTCGTCGCCGCCCAGCCGCCCATGCATCAGGCCCACCGCGAGATCCGGGAACACTTCGCGCGAAAGGTGCTCGTACATTTGCTGCGCCGCCTTCATCGCCTGCGTCTCCGATTCCTCGATCACCGGGTAGACCACGTACGCCTGCCGCCCTTCCAGCACCTGCCGCTTCAGAAAGCTGTAGACGCGCTCGATGCCGTCGGCCGTTGCGTGTTTGGTGACGATGGGCTTGCGCCCCGGCGGCAGTTCGTCGATCGTCGAAACGTCCAGATCGCCGTACAGCGTCATCGCCAGCGTGCGCGGAATCGGTGTCGCCGTCATCACCAGCACGTCCGGCTGCGCGCCCTTCTGCGCCAGTTGCAGCCGCTGCATCACGCCGAAGCGGTGTTGTTCGTCGACGATGGCGAGCCCCAGCCGGTGGAACTCGACGTCCTTTTCGAGCAGCGCGTGCGTGCCCACCACCACCTGCGCCAGGCCGCCCGAAATCAGTTGTTTCAACTTCTCCTTTTCGCGGTTGGTGAACGATCCGGTCAGCAGCACCGTCGTGTAACCGAGCGGCGTGAGAATCCGCCGAAAGTAAAACGCGTGCTGCGCGGCGAGAATTTCGGTGGGCGCGAGCACCGCCACCTGGTATCCGTTTTCGATCGCGATCACGCCGGCTTCGGCCGCCACGATGGTCTTGCCGCTGCCTACGTCGCCTTGCAGCAGGCGGTTCATCGGATGCGCCTCGCGCATGTCCGCGACGATTTCCTGGATCACGCGCTTCTGCGCCCCGGTCGGCCGGAAGGGCAGCATCTGCCGCACCCGCTCGCGAATCTTTGCGTTGATCTCGAATGCGATGCCCGTGACCGTGCGCGCCTTCGACCGCTTCAGCGCCACGCCGCATTCGAGCCAGAAGAACTCCTCGAAGATCAACCGGAACTGCGCCTGCGAGCGGAACGCGTTGAACAACCGCAGGTCGGATTCGGGCGGTGGAAAGTGCGCCTCGCGTATTGCCGTCGCCCGGTCCGGTAGCTTGAAGCGCGCGCGCAAATGTTCCGGCAGCGGATCTTCGATCGGCCCCAACTCTCCAAGAATGCGATGCGTGAAGATGCGCAATTGCCGCGTCGTGATTTTCCCGATCCCTTCATAGATCGGCACCACGCGGCCCACGTGCAGCGTGGCGTCGCCCTCCTCGTCTCCCGAGAGGATTTCGAATTCCGGATGCAGCATGGTCAGTTCGCCCGAGTAGCTGTCGAACTCGACCTTCCCGAACAGCGCCACCCGCATACCGTCGCCGAGCACGTTCGCCAGGTATCCGCCGTGAAACCACTTGCCCACCAGGATGGCGCGGGAGGCATCCGTGAAGCGCGCTTCGAACATGCCCAGGTTGCGCCGCTTGAAACCGGAGAGCTTCGCCGAGTGCACGCTCGCGATCACGGTCGCCATCTCGCCCGGCGCCAGTTGCGCGATGGTCTTCACGTTGCTGCGGTCTTCGTAGCGGAACGGCACGTAGGCGAGCAGGTCCTCAACCGTGACCAGGCCCTTGGCTTCGAGCAGCGCCGCCCGCGCCGGACCGACGCCTTTGACGTTAGTGAGGGGGGTTTCGAGATCCATGCGGGTCGCGAACTTTAGTGTACACCGGCGGGCCCCGCTCTCGGCTACACTGAGAGGTTCATGCCTGGATTGCTGGACGGCAAGCTCGCCCTCGTCACGGGAATCGCCAACCGATGGAGCCTCGCGTACGCGATCGCACAGGCGTTCACCCGCGAAGGAGCCACCCTCGTGCTCACCTATCTCGGTGAGCGGCAGCGGCAAGCCATCGAGGAATTGGCGGCGGATCTGAACGTGGCGTTGATCCACCCGTGCGACGTCACCAAGGACGAAGAACTGGCCGCGCTCACCGTCGCGCTCGCCGCGCGGAAGCGGCCGCTCCATGCGGTGGTGCACAGTCTGGCCTTCGCCAATCCCGAAGACCTCAGGCGGCCGTTCTTCGAGACCAGCCGCGCGGGCTTTCTGCTAGCGCAGGACGTGAGCGCCTATTCGCTCGTGGCGCTCGCGCGCTCCGTGATGCCGGCCATGACCGAAGGCGGCTCCATCTCCACCCTCACCTACCTTGGTTCACAGCGCGTTGTGCCGAATTACAATGTAATGGGCGTGGCCAAGGCATCGCTCGAAGCGGCCATGCGATATCTGGCGAGTGAGCTGGGCGAACGCGAGATTCGCGTCAACGCCATTTCCGCCGGGCCGGTGAAGACCGCCTCGGCACGCGGTAT
>PMKM01000227.1 GCA_003157745.1 Bryobacterales bacterium
TGGAACAGCCACGTCACCAGCGTCCAGCGGCGCGTGGTGTGGATCCAACCATCGCCCGCCTGCCGCGTGATCAACGACCCCATCGCAAAGGCGAACGGCACCGCGAACCCGACGTAGCCCAAGTACAGCATGGGCGGATGAATCGCCATCGCCGGGTATTGCAGCACCGGACTCAGCCCGCTGCCGTCCGGCGGCTTCACGATGAGCCCTTCGTTCGCCAGCAGCCGGAACGGGTTGGCGACGAAGTTATTCATGGTCAGAAAGAAGACTTCGATCGTGGTGAGGATGGCCAACACCCATGGCATCATGTCGCGATGCCGCCGCCGATTGGTGAACGCGACCACTGCCGTGTATGTGGCGAGCAGCCACATCCAGAACAGCAGCGAGCCTTCCTGCCCACTCCACCATGCCGCCCATTTGTAAAGCATCGGCAGCGCGTTGTTGCTGTGCTCGGAAACGTAGGCGAGCCGGAAATCGCCCGTCAGCAGCGCATGCACCAGCACGATGGAAGCGACCGTGACCAGCACCCACACGCCGTACACCGCGCGCCGTCCGCTCTCGACCAAAAACGGTTTGCCGCGCACGCGCCCCACCACGGAGGCCACCGTCGCATAGATCGCCACGCAGAAGGCCAGCAAAATGGCTAGCGAACCCAGATTCTCCATGACCCCTCTTTACAACTTACTTGACTGTACCTATCGCTCAGAAAGCAATCGGAGCCGCGACCAAAGGAAGCGGTTGCCCGCAACCGCCGGAAACCCCACAACCCGTCCTACGCGCCGGGCTTCCCGCCGTGTACATCTGGCTGACCCGGCGACTGCACGTTCGGCTTGGCCTCATACTTCGACGCGCACTTGGCGGATATCTTCGACGCGTGGAAGGTGCCGTCCCGATCCATCCGCCCATCCACCAGCGCCTGCGCCCCATCGCGAAACGTATCCGGCAACGGATCGATCCCAGCGTAAGCGACCGGCAACGCGCGCTTGTCCTGCTGCAGCGTGAATAGAACCTTCCCGCCCACGTGCTGAATCGACCCCACCGCCACATCGCCGCCCACGCGCAGCCTCGCCCCATACGCCCGGTCGCCCATCTGGCTCAGCTCATCAATCGATTTGTAATACGTCTTGCTGTCCCCAGACCCGGCAAAAGCCAGCCAGACGAGTGTCCCAATCACCACCCCAATCAACGCCGCGAATTTGCCGTATTTCCGCATAGTTGCACCCTCTGAATTTAGAGTATAGCGCCAAAGCACCCAGTTGATCCCCAATCGCCCATCCGATTCTGTGGTAAATTTCCATAGCAGCACTACTCGGCGTAGGGGAACTGCGGTGCGGCACGGTGCCGCGAGCTTCGATTGAAACCGCTTGGGAGATGAGCCATGGACCGACGTAGCAGGACCGATAGACTCTGCGCGGCACGGGTGTTCCGCACGCTGGCGCTGCTGCTCTGCGCGTCAGCGGTAGCACTGGCCGGTCCGCCGTTTCAGACGGACGATCCGGAGCCGATCGATTTTAGAAACTATGAGTTCTACACCTTCGCGGCTTCGGACGGCACGCCGCTTGAGACCGATACCGTCGGCCCCGCGGTCGAATTCAATTGGGGCGCGCTGCCGAACGTGCACCTACACATCATCATTCCCGCCGCGGCAATATTCCCCGCGACGGGGCCGCGCGCATACGGGCTGGGCGACATCGAGCTGGGAATCAAGTACCGGTTCGTCCAGGAGACTAAGCGCCGTCCCATGATCGGAACGTTCCCTATGTTCGAAATGCCTTCGGGCAGCGCCGCGCGCGGGCTGGGTGTGGGAAGCACCTGGTATAAGTTACCCCTTTGGGTGCAGAAGAGCTTCGGGCCGTGGACCACTTATGGAGGCGGCGGAGTGACGGTGATGAACGCGCCCGGCTATTGTAACTACCCGTTCGCCGGATGGCTCGTGCAGCGCGATCTTGGTAAGAAGGTGACGCTCGGTACCGAGGTCTTCTATCACGGACCGCAAGGACCTGTAACACCACAGACCAGACCCGCGACGATGATCGACTTCGGCGGCTACTACAAATTCCGCGACCCCGGTTTCCAGTTACTCTTCTGCTACGGCCACACCGCAATCGGACAGACCGAGAACTACGCCTATCTTGGTCTCTACTGGACCTGGGGCAAGCCCAATAAGCCCGGCGACACCGCGGGCATCGCGTTCCGCGGCATGGCTCCTCCCGGCCTTCAGGGACGCAATTAGTCGTCCGCGGCACCCGGAATGACGCCTGTTCGTCCGGACATGTGAGCGGCGTGGGGCATGCGCTTTCGCCTGCCAACATCGGGTTGGTGTTGAAATCACATCTCAGTCTTGGAGCGGCCTGTTGGCAGGCGAAAGCGCCTGCCCCACCTGACTTAGCGAGAGCCATCGCGAGCGGTCGTGTTGGAATCGACTCGGTGGGTTCAGAAGCGATAGCGCAATTCGAAACGCGCGAATCGTGGGGGTTCGATCGCAATCGGCAGCCTTGAGTTGAAACTTCGGCCGGTCAAGTCGGACTGTTGGATGCTTAGGTTGGCGTTCGTGACATTGAGTAAGTCGGCGATAACGGTGACTCGGCCCCAGTCCCGACTTAGTCGCAGGTTCCACTTCTGCACGTGCTCGGCGCGATTGCCGCCGCCGGGACTGCCGCGCGGAGTTGTGGCCACCAGGAATGGGCCTTGCGGCAATCCGGTGACCAATAACATGCGGGCGAAGGCCAGACCATCGGTGTAATCGGCAACAGTCGAAACCAGCGCGCCGCCCCAGCGCATCGGCAGGCGATACGCGGCGGCGAGTTTGCCCGTGAAGGCGCGGTCGGCGTAGGCGCGGCCGGTCGCATTGATATCGGCATTGGGATCGGAGTAGAGCGCGCCGACCACGCCGGGATCGTTCTCGAAGTACGCGTTGCCGGGGTTAGTGGGACCGTAGGATTTCTCCGCCACGAAGGACGCCTGCAGAGTGACGCCGCGCCAGCCAGTGCGCAGTTGCGCGTCAAAGCCGGAGTTGAGAGTGCGCAAGCCGACAGGGTTAGTCAGTAAGTACTCGTCCGCCCCCAGC
This sequence comes from Bryobacterales bacterium, assembly GCA_003157745.1. Lineage (GTDB taxonomy): Bacteria > Acidobacteriota > Terriglobia > Bryobacterales > Bryobacteraceae > Bog-375. Next base: position 3,068 of record PMKM01000227.1, read on the forward strand.
GTGGCGGGGTTCTGCGCATAGACGGTGAGCCGACTGTCGTCATAAGTACCGGCGACGCCATCGGGGCCAGGATCGACGATGGTCACGGGCGTGTAATCCTGCGCTGTGACACCTGTATTGACGGCGGCGATGCGGTCCTTCTCGTCGCGGCGGAAAAAATGGATTGCAGCCAGCGTTAAGAACGGTAGCGGCATTTCCGCACCCACGTTCCATTCGTCCGCATAGGGGCGCCGCAGCGACGGCGAGATCGACGAATACGGGCCGCCGAAACGCACCAGCAGAGCGCCCTGCTCGTTCGGTTCGAACCAGCCGTCGCCGTTCGTATCGGTCCATTGATAGACGCTGCCGCCCAGGCTGCTCGAATTGCCGTAGTCGAGATAGCGGCCGGCCAGCGGCGCGTACGAGCGCAAGAACGCGCCCCGCAAAACGAGGCCGTGCGCGTGTGGCGCCTGCCAGGCTAGCCCCGCGCGCGGCGAAACGCTGTTCCACGCGATCAGGTCCGGCTGCGCCGCAACCTGCCGCGCGGGCGTGTAGAAACCGAGCGGGCTCGATTGCGCGGGAATTCCGCCGCGCGAAAAATCGGCGATCAAACCAACGTCGAGCGTGAGCCGGCGCGCGAGGTTCACACGATCGGCGACCCAGACGGTTGCCGACGCTATGTGTTCGCGCGCGTCGAGCGGCGTGTTGAACTCGACCACCTCGGCGGCCGTGCCATCGACGGCGATCAGGTTCACATCCGACGGCGTGCGATAGCGGTTCTCCGGCCGCGAAGTCTTCCATCCGCCACCGGCCATGATTTGATGGCGCATACCGCCCAGCGTGACGATTCGCGGCTCCCAAACGGCCGAGATTTCCTGCCGCGCACGCACGGCGAGGTTGGTCAGCGGCGGCTCACCCGCGATCGCACCAGTGCCGATATCGATGCTGCTCTGATTGATGGGCGTGACCGTGGCCTCGGCGGTATCGAGATGCGCGAACGAATCGCCATAACGAACCTGCAGCGTGCCAGTAGTCCAGATGTGGGTCCATCCGGCTTGCACGAAATCGAGATGATCGGTCTCCTGCAAGCCGGCCACGCCATCGGGCAGGACGAACTCGGGCGAGAGGCGCCGCGCGGCGAGCGCTTCCATGCCGATGGGTCCGCCGTAATTCGAGAGATCGATGCGAGAGCCGCTGTAGAGCGCGTCGAAACGGTCGTGCGCGCCGGCGCGGATGTGGCCGACGGCGTTGCCGAACAGTAACCGGCTGTCTTGATTCGTACCGGCCGCCGCGCGCGGCACCGCCTGCGCAGCCCATTGGCCAGAGCCGGATGCGAAGACGTCCGCCCAGCGAGTGATCGGTCCGTCCAAGTCGGCGTGATCGCGTGTGAACCAATCATACTGTTCTGATTGCGTGATCGCGCCCCGGCTGGCGACCGGCGGAAGATTGTTCGCAGCCAGCGCGGAAGCGGTTCCGGCGCTCGAAATGGCGGCGTGCCAGCTCTCGCCGGCATGCGGGGAGAACAGGCCAACCTCCGCACCGTAGGCCGGCGATGGCGTCAACGCAAACCCGCTGCGCACTACGGGGGTTTGAATCGCGTCGGCATCGGGAAGAATCTGCGGGCGCCCCGGCTGATAGGCGTCGCCGGCATCGAGCCCGTTGAACCGAAGCGCGGTGTCGGTCCAGGAGAAGCCGCGCTGCGAGATGACTCCAAGCCGATTGTCGGCAAGACCCGTGAAATCGAGCGGCTCAGTTACGGTGCCTGGTTCACGGGCGAACAAGGCCGAGGCAAGCGAGTAGCCTTCGGGGTAGCTTATCGAACATGGAGAAGAATCAGGGCAAGCTAAAGCATGCCCCACCCACTCGCCCGGCGCGGCGACGGTGCTGCGCTCAGTGCGGATCGTCATGCTTCCGTCGATTACCAGCGTGACGCGAACGGTGGCGATTGGAACGACATCGACCCATGGTTCGTTTTCCGTGGAGATCGCGTTCACTGGCTCATTCTCCAAAGAGACGTGGTACCAACCATGCGGCAACACGACTGCAAACCGGCCGTCGCCATCGGCGCGTGCGACCACGCGCAGTCCCCCGCCCTCGATCAACACGCCCGCCGCAGGCACAGCCTTGCCGGAGGTCGTGAGCACCACGCCCTCGATGCGGCCGAGCGCCAACTGCGCGTGCAGCGCCCCGCAGCCCAGGCACGCGGCCAGCAGAAGCAGGTAGCTATTGATGCAATACCGCAAATCGCCCGATCGAATATCCAAGAGCCCCACCTATGAAGACGTCCGAGAGGAAATGCGCCGACAGCGTCATCCGCGAGAAACCGACCGTGGCGGCCAGGCCGTATGCGACGTACGGAACCCAGCGATGCTGGCGGCCGTAACGGCGGGCGAACACAGTCGCAATCGAAGCCGCGGCGATGGTGTGGCCGGACGGGAAACTGCCTCGGCCGCGCAGCCAGTTGCCGCCGCTATCGAACCAGGTGTCGGAGAAATTGCCGTTCGGGGCAATGGCGCCGGGGCGCACGCGCCGGTCGATGTCTTTCATTACCGTGGTAAGGACCTCGGAATCGACCACGGCTTCGGCCGCCAGCAGTGCGGTCGTTTGCGATTTTTCATCCTTGCGAATCAGCCCGGCGGCATACCAGGTGACCGGCGCCACCAGCATCCCGAGGGACGTATTGCTGCCGGAAAACGCATTATTGAATCCGTTAAACGCTTTCGTGCTGCGGAAATAGTGGCCCTCCTTCGGATCGAGCTCGACCACCGCAGCGGTGGCGCCGGCCACGGCGAGCGCCGCCAGGAGCACGTTCCGATGCCGCAGGTGCGCCGGAAAAAGCCAGACGTTCTTCTGGTCGCTGAGAATATTGCCGGGCAACTTCTGCCACGACACGTCGCGATCGGGCGCAGCAGCCGGCGCGGGAGCTGGCGCATCCTGCGCGCGAAGCGTAACCGGCGCCGCCACCGCGGCGAGCGCGAGAAATATGAAGACAACCCGACTGGTCAAGAGGTAATCTCTCCGAAGTGCCAGTGTAGCAGTTGAGCGGCCATGGGCCCGGCGCAGGTAACGACTGCGCCGCAAGCGCAGACGTTTTTCGCCCGCGTGAAAACCGGGAGTCACTGTGAGCGGCGCGAACGCCTGGCGCGGCTCGGCGGGCGTGCGAAAATGAAGGCATATGCGTTTCCGTTTGATCGCGGCCGTGATTGCGGTTTGTCTGGCGGTTTCGGCGCAGACCATGTCGGTCGAGAAGTTGCGGCAGTTCCTCGAGTCCAACATCGAGATGATCAAGAAGGGACTTTCGAACGACAAGGAATTGGCCGCGTACCTCGAAAAGGTCAAGCTCACTGAGAGGCTCGACGAGCGCGGTGTCGAAGACATGCAGGGCGAGATGCGGATCGGCCCAAAGACGCTGTTAGTATTGCGCAGACTGGCGGCGGATAGCGCCTCGCTGCCGGTAGCCGCGCCAACCGCGCCGCCGCTCAAGCCGCGGCCTATTGCGCCGCCCACCTCCGAGGAGCAGGCCGCCATCCTGGACGACGTGCGCGAGTACGCATTGAATTACAGCAACACGCTGCCCGACTTCATCTGCACCCAAGTGACGCGCCGCTTCGCCGCGCCCACGCCCGGCACTAAGTACGGCGGCCGGGTGGGCGACGATCCGCGCTGGCAGTTGGAAGATACTCTGCAAATCCGCCTCAGTTATTTCGAGAAACACGAGCATTACGTGGTGGTGCTGATGAACAACTCGATCGTGAACAAGGATTACGACAAGGTGGGCGGGTCGAAAGCGTTTGGTGAGTTCGGCACCATGATGCGGGAGATCTTCGAACCGTCTACCGAGACGCGCTTCGCCTGGGACCATTGGGCCACGCTGCGCGGCCAGCGTGTGATGGTGTTTAATTACCACGTGCGGCTGGACCATTCCAAGTTCCAGATCGGGGTGGAAGAGGGCCACCTGCACATCACCACGGCCTATCGCGGATTGGTCGAAGTGGAGCCGGACACGCACGCCGTGGTGCGCATAGTTCAGGAAGCCGAAGATATTCCGTCGTACTTCCCCATGAAGGAAACCAGCGACGTTCTCGATTACGACTACCAAAACCTTTCCGGCCACACCTTCCTGCTGCCGCTCAAATCGCAGGTGCTCATGAAGACCAACGAGGCGGTGATCCGGCTGGACGAGGAGTTCCGCCTATACCGCAAGTATTCGGCCGATTCCGAAATCAAGTTCGACTCGGACCCGATCGCTCCGCTGCCAGATGACAAGACCAAAGAGACGAAGGACCCCGGCGCGCCGCCGAAGCAGTAGGGCGGGCGTGCTCGGTGGTTCGCGGCGAGCAAGGTGGGGCAGGCGCTGTCGACTGCCAAGGATTGAAGTTCGATTCACACCGAGCCTTGGGGTTGGCAGGCGGAAGCGCCTGCCCCACTTCGGCGTTCAGATTTCATTCCATTGAAGAACCGCTCCCTCTGGTCGCGGCTCCGATCGGAGCGGTGCGCGGCATCGAACACGCGTTCGACTCAGGAACGACTTACCCGCGATAATCGAGCACGACCAATGTGATGTCGTCCGATTGCGGGGCGCCTTCGGTGAAATCGCGCACGGCGCCTTGAATGGCATCGTGCAACTCGGCGGCGGACGCGGCGGCCTGGGTGCGCACCAGATCGAAGAGGCGCCTGCGGCCGAAGAATGCGCCGCTCGCGTTCTGGGCCTCAGTGACGCCGTCGGTGTAAACGACTAGCTTGTCGCCGGGAGAAAGCTGGCAGGCGGCAAGCTCGTACGTGGTGCCTTCGAGTAATCCAACCGGGACGCCGGTGGCCGCCAGCTCCGCTGTTTCGCCGTTGGGCCGCACCACGATGGGCGGGCAGTGCGCGGCGTTGACGTAATCGAGGCGGCCACCGCGATCGAACAGGCAGTAGAAAACCGTGGCGTACTTTTCGCCGCCAGTGCGATCGAGGAGAAACGCGTTCAGCCGCTCCAGGCGGCGCGCGAGCACTGCGGCTTCGTTGGTGGCCGGGATCAGCGCACCTTGCAACAGCGCGGCCAGCAGGGCGGAGCTCACGCCCTTGCCGGAAACGTCGGCCACCACGCCGCTCCAGCAGCGGTCGTCGACGGCGATGGCATCGTAATAGTCGCCGCCCACCTGCGCCGAAGCCACGCTGCTGGCGGCCGCGCGCAACCAACCGGTCGCGGGCAGCACGCGCGGCAGCAGGCTCTGTTGAATCTCGCGCGCCAGTTTCAGTTCCTCGTCCATGCGCTGCTTGGCGCGCTCTTCCTCAAGCAGGCGCGCGTTTTCGAGGACAGTCGAAGCTTCCATCGCGAGCGTTTGCAGCAGCTCGCGGTTGCCGCCCGCCATATCGGCCGCGGCCAGGCGCGAATCGAGATACAGCACGCCGACGGTTTCCGCGCCGGTGGTGATCAGGCTGGTCGCATCGCCTTGCCCCGCGCGTATGCGGACCAGCGGCACGCACACCACGCTGCGCAGATCGAGGTCGGCCACACTGCGCTCGGCCGTGGTTCCATCGCTCGCGCCCGCGTCGAAGTTCATCGACAGCAAATCGCGCCGGTGCTGCAAGGCACGGTGAATGACGGCGCGCGGCACGCGCAGGTCGTCGAGCGGCAGCTTGTGGCCGTGACGATGACGGGCCACCCTGGTTTCCAATCCGTCGCCCGATTTGAGCAGCAGGAAGCCGCGTTCGGAACCGGTGACGGCGAGCGCGGTATCGACCACCTGGATCAACACGTCTTCGAGCGAGAACGAACTTTGCAGGGTGCGCGCCAGGTCGAGCACGGCGCGCAGACGGGCCAGGCCGCCACCCAGACCGGCGGCACCGTGCGCGCTCTCGGGCGCCGCCACCTGTTCCATCAGGCGGCGCAGCTCGGCGCCATCCATCATGAAGAGAAGCTGGTAGGAATCCTGCGCGCCGAAATCGATGCGGTCGGCGTGCACGAGCGGCTGCCGTTCGATGCGCTGGCCGTTGACGAAAATTCCGTGGCGGCTGCCCGCGTCTTCGAGCACATAGCGGCCGTCGTCGACGACGATGCGCGCGTGGGAGCGCGAGACGCGGCTATCGCGCAGAATCAGGTCGCTATCCGGCTGGCGGCCGATGTGGAACGGGAGCGGCTGAACGGCGACGCGCGTGCGGTGGCCGCCGGAATCGGTGACGATCAGAGACGCCGGGCCGGCGGCGGGCACCACGGGGACCGGTTCCATTTACTCGGTCCGCGCCGGGGCGCGCCGCGCGCGTGGGGCGGCTTTCACCGGCGGACGCATCGCCTCGATTTCGCGCGCGCGCAGCGTCTGGCAATGCGCGCAGTAGCCGCCCACTTCGGTGCGGGCCACCATCACCTGGAATCCGAAGTGGCTTTCGATCTGCTTGCGCAGGCGCTGTAGCGGCTCGCCGAAGAATTCCTCCACGCGGCCGCACCGCAGGCAGATCACGTGAGCGTGCTCCTGCTTCAGGCGGGTTTCGTAATAATGCTGATCGCCGCCGTAGTGCATCAGGTCGAGTTCGTCGACCAGGCCGCCTGCCTTCAGCATATTCAGCGTGCGATAGACGGTGACGCGGTTGATCTTCGGATCGCGTTCCTTGGCCATGCGGTAGAGCTGTTCGACGTCCAGGTGCGCGCCGGTGCGGTCGATCAGTTCGAGCAGGATCTGCCGCTGGCGGGTGAGGCGAACTCCGCGTTGTTTGAGCGACCCTTCCGTCGAATCGGCAGCCATAAGGAACCCTCCAATTCTACCAGGAGGGGAAAGGGATGGGCTGGGTTGCGGGCTGCTGCTGGTCGCGCCTGGCGGCGCGCCCTGGCCTGCCGCCGGAGGGCGTGCTCGAAGACGGCTGCGAATATTGCTAAAATATTGCTGTGGGCAATATCGAATTTGCCTGGGATCCCGGAAAGGCCCGGTCCAACGCCGCCAAGCACGGCGTCTCGTTCGAGGAAGCAATCACGGCGTTTTCCGACGAGGGCGCCCGCTTGATTGACGATCCGGATCATTCTGGCGAAGAAGAGAGATTCCTACTGCTCGGCTATAGCCTGCGGGCGCGCTGCCTGCTGGTCAGTCATTGCCGCCGGCGCGGCTCGGTCATCCGGCTGATCTCTGCACGCCGCGCTACGCCACGCGAGGAGAAAGTGTACTGGAGCCTCCAATGAGAAGCGAATACGATTTTTCCCGTTCTCGCAAGAACCCTTACGCCAAACAGCTCAAGCGCCAGGTGACCATCCGCCTCGACATCGCGGCAGTGGACTACTTCAAGCAGATGGCGGCCGGGTTGGGGATGCCTTATCAGAACCTGATCAATCTGTTCCTGCGCGACTGTGCCGAGCGAAAGAGCCGCCCGGTACTCGAATGGCTCCCGAGCGATGCGCCGAAACGGCTGGCCGGCGGAAGGAATCGGCAGACCACCGGCAGTCCGGAATGTTAGACGAGGGCGCGAGACTGCCGTTCCCTGGTTCGAGCGGGAATGGGGCGGGGCGAGCCATGTCCCGCCTACCGCGCGCGGGTTGCGACGTTCACTCCAGTTCCTCGATCTGGCGCTTCTTGTGTTTGACCTTGGCGCGGGCGGTCTTGGGCGGAATCACCGCGGTGGGCGGCACAGTTCCCACGCGTTCGCGCGCGATGGCGCGGACCTCTTTCGGGAGGTCAAACTTCTTCTTGCGCGCCACGCATCCTCCGCACCACTCCGACCAGCATGTCCGGGCTGAAGGGCTTGTGCAGGAACTCGACCCGGCCCGGCGCGGCTTCGAGTAGAGCGCTCATATCGACAGGATAGCCGCTGTTGACGACCAATCGCAGGTGTGGGTGAGCGGAGAGCAATTTCAGGGCGAGGTCGTGGATGCCGGTTTCCGCCATGCCGGCGTCGAGCACGACCACGGCAAACCGCTCCGAGCCGGCCTGCAAGTGGCTCCAAGCCTTCGCCACGGTATTGACAGCCGTGACCGAGTAACCGAGACGGCGCAGGTACACGCTCATCAGTTTGAGCAGCGTGCCCTCGTCATCTACCAGTAGAATCTCCTCCGGAACCTGACCCATGTCTTGTAATTGATATTATCACCATATGAAATTTCACACCGAATATCTTACGTTCAAGACCGCAAAGAAACGCGAATATGTAAACGTTACCTCTCAGGTCGAATCGGCGCTGCGGCAGAGCGGCATACAGGAGGGAATGATCCTGGTGTCGGCGATGCACATCACGGCGGGCGTGTGGGTGAACGATGCCGAAGACGGATTGATCGCCGATATCGACGAATGGCTGGAGTCGCTGGCGCCATTCCGCCAGGACTACCGGCATCACCGGACGGGCGAGACCAACGGCGACGCGCATTTGAAGAGCCTGCTGGTGCACCACCAGGTGATGGTGCCGGTAACCAAGGGGAAACTGGATTTCGGGCCCTGGCAGCAGATATACTACGCCGAGTTCGACGGCCGGCGTGCGAAGCGCGTGATTCTGAAGGTAATGGGGGAGTGAGGGCGGCGCCGCGAAATCGGCATTTCGGATCGGAAAAGATGGTGACGACGGCGCCGAAACGGAGTCTACTAGTAATGATGATACGCACACTGTTCTGCCTGCTGATGGGCGCGGCCGCGGCCGTGTCCGCGGAATTACCGGTCACCCAGGTGGTGCTGTACAAGCACGGGCTGGGATTCTTCGAGCGCGCGGGCACGTTGGGGCCCGGCGAATCGGCGCGTCTGGATTTCGACGCGGGAGAGATGAACGACGTTCTGAAATCGCTGACCATCGACGAGCGCGGCGGCAAGATTGCGGGCCTGCGCTACGACTCGCTGGACCCGCTGAGCCACACGCTCGAGCAATTCCCCTTTCAAATCGGCGGCGCGCAGGCACTGAGCGCGATGTTGGACCAATTGAAAGGGGCGCGGATCGAGCTCAAATTCGGCGCGGAGACGGTGACCGGCGTGATCGTCAACGCGCGGGAAATCGCGGCCAGCGAGAATCAGCCGGCGCGGGAGCAGTTGACGCTGCTGGTCGATTCGGGCGACTTGCGCAACCTGGACCTGGGCGCGGCGGCGGGGATTCGCTTCGCCGAGCCGAAGCTGCAACAGCAGTTCCGGGATTACCTGGCGGCGCTGGCTGCGGCGCGATCGAAAGAGCGGCGCAGCGTGTACATCGATTCGAGCGACGCGAAGGAACGGCAGGTGACCGCGAGTTACATGATTCCGGCGCCAGTGTGGAAATCAAGTTACCGGCTAATATTGCCGGAGACGGGGAAGCCGGTGCTCGAAGGTTGGGCGATCGTGGATAACACGACGAGCGAGGATTGGACGAAGGTCCACTTGTCACTGGTTTCCGGGCGGCCGATTTCGTTTATCAGTCAACTGTATGCGCCACGCTACGTGGCAAGACAGAGCGCGGAGTTGCCGGAAGACGCGGCGGCGAGGCCGGTGCTGCATGGGGGGGCGTATGAGCAGGACGAGAAGTCAGCGGACGGCTCGGGGGGCGGAATAGGCAGCGGACATGGTGGCGGGGTGGGTCCGGGGGCCCGACAGTTCGATTCGGGCATGCTTATGGCGCCCAAAGCGCTACCGATGCGTTCGCCCGCTACATTTAAGGAAATGCGTCCGGCTCCTGCGCCTCCTATGGCCTCTCCCAGTTCCATCGTCGCCGGAGCTTCCGCCGACGCCGTTGGCGAATTGTTCGAATACCGGATCGGGCAGCCGGTGACGATCAAAAAGAACGAATCGGCCATGCTGCCGTTCTTGCAGGACACGCTCGAAACGCGCAAGCTGCTGATCTGGTCTGATCATTCCTCCGAGCATCCGACCAACGCCGCGGAATTGACTAATACAACTGGTAAGACGCTCGACGGCGGGCCGGTGACCGTGTACGATGGCGGCGCGTATGGAGGCGAAGCGCTGATGGAGACTCTCAAAGCCGGCGATAAGCGGCTGATCAGTTACGCCGTTGACCTGGGCACGCGCATTACCACGGCATTCGATAGTAAACAGGAAGTGGTGCGCGAGATTCACTTGAACCACGGCATGCTCAGGATTAAGTCAGCCACCGAAGAGACGGCTACTTACACGGCGCGCAATGTGGATCAGAAGGCCAAGACACTCATCATCGAGCATCCGCTGCGCCCTGGCTACACGCTGCTGAGCCAGAAGCCGACGGAGAAGACCGCCGACAACTACCGCTTTGAAGTGGCGCTGGCGGCCGGGGCGACCAAGACCTTCGCCGTCTCCGAAGAGCACGTCGACGAAAACTCTTATGCGGTCACCGACCTGACACCGGATATCATGATGGTCTACATCAAGAACCGCGCGCTAAGCGAGGAAGGCCGCAAGCAACTTGGCCGGATCGCCGATCAGAAACGGCAGATTGCCGATAACAACACGAGCATCGACCAAGCCGAGCGCCAGGTGAAGGACCTGAACACTGATGAGGACCGGCTGCGGCGGAACATTGGCAGCCTGAACAGCGTGAGCGGGCAGCAGCAACAGGTGCAGGACTACGCGCGGCAACTGGGCGGCCTCGAACAGAAGCTGACCGGCCTGCGCGACCGACAGTCGGAGTTACAGAAGAAGAAAATCGCATTGCAGCACGAGCTCGACGAGATGATTGGCGCGCTGACGTTCTGAGCGGCGGGCGGGCATGATGCGGCTTTCGGGCCTTCGGCGGTGGGATTCGGAGCGGTTGGAGAACCGCTCCCTTTGGTCGCGGCTCCGGGCGGCTGGGGGTTTAATGGCTGCGGAGAGTGGTTGGGTTTGACGGGCGGTGGGCACGCCGAGGGCGTGCCCCACTTGGCTCGGGGCGGCCGATAAGAAAATCCGATTCCAGGAATAGAAACTTCTGTCTTCGCGGGTCGACGGCGGTAAGGGAAAATCAGAGCAGTGCCCAGTGTGCACTTCTCCCCGAAATGAGACGTCTAACCCCGTTGTTATTGTTGGCCTCCGTCTTGGCGCCTGGTTTGCTGGCGCAAGGCGCTTCGGACGTAAATGCCCGAATTTCCGCTGTGGAAGCAGCGGCCCAATCCGCGCAAAGCGCCGGCGATAACGCCTGGATGCTGGTCAGCGCGGCATTGGTCCTGATGATGACCGGCCCCGGCTTGGCCTTGTTTTATGGCGGCCTGGTGCGCCGGAAAAACGTACTCGGCACAATGATGCAAAGTTTCGTTCTGATGGCGGTGGTGACCGTGATCTGGGCCGTGGTGGGTTACAGCCTGGCCTTCGGCGGCAGCGGGTCCTTTATCGGCGACATGCGGTTCGCGTTCCTGCGCAACGTGGGTGCGGCGCCCAACCCGGACTACGCGGGCACGATACCGCAGCAGACGTTCATGATCTACCAATTGATGTTCGCCATCATCACGCCGGCGCTGATTTCGGGAGCCTTCGCGGAGCGGATGAAGTTCAGCGCGATGCTGCTGTTCACCACGCTCTGGTCGCTGGTCGTATACTTCCCGATGGCGCACATGGTGTGGNNGATTTCGCCGGCGGCACGGTGGTCCACATTACATCGGGCGTTTCGGCGCTGGTGTGCGCGCTCTATCTGGGGAAGCGGCTCGAATATCCGAGCCCGGAAATGAAGCCGCATAGCATGGTGCTTAGCTTCATCGGCGCNNGCCGGCAGCGCGCTGGCGGCGTCGAGCCTGGCGACCAGCGCGTTCGTCGCCACACACTTCGGCGCGGCGGCGGCGGCACTGGCATGGATGCTGGCGGAGTGGTTGCACTCGGGCAAGCCGAGCGTGCTGGGCGGGATTTCGGGCGCGGTGGCGGGACTGGTCGCGATCACGCCGGCATCCGGATTCGTGCAGCCGTTTTCGGCGCTGACGATCGGGTTCGTGGCGGGCTTCGTGTGCTACTTCATGGTGGTCAAGGTGAAAAACTGGTTCGGCTACGACGACGCGCTGGACGCCTTCGGCGTGCACGGGATGGGCGGTACGCTGGGCGCGATCCTCACCGGCGTCTTCGCCACCAGCGCGGTCAACGGCGGTCTCGGCAAGGATCACGCCGGACACCTGCTGCCGCTCGGGCTGGTGGATGGCAAGGCATCGCAGGTACTAAACCAGATGATAGGATGCGGTATCTCGTGGACCATCGCCGTGGTGGGAACGCTAGTAATTCTGAAGGTGTGCGACGTTGTGATTGGCCTGCGCGTATCGCCGGAGCATGAGATGGAAGGCTTGGACCTTTCCCAGCACGGTGAAGAAGGGTATATCTTCGAATCGTAGGGTCCGGGAGACCATTTCATGAAAAAGATCGAAGCGATCATCCAGCCGTTCAAGCTCGACGAAGTGAAAGAAGCGCTGAAGGCCATCGGCATCGATGGCATGACGATTACCGACGTGCGCGGCCATGGCCGCCAGAAGGGCCATCGCGAAGTGTACCGGGGCCAGGAATACAACGTGGATCTCCTGCCCAAGGTGAAGCTGGAGATGGTGGTCCCCGAGGGGCGATTCGAAGAAGTGTTGAAGACGCTGACCGCTGCCGCGCGCAGCGGCAAGATCGGCGACGGGAAGATATTCGTCTTCGACGTCGCAGAAGCCGTACGCATCCGCAATGACGACCGTGGCGAAACCGCTCTCTAGCATCGAGACCGTAGCCGCGCCGCCGGTATTGCTCGATACCGGCGACGCGGGCACGGCTTTGGCCGAACGATCGGCGCACGTCGACCGGCTGGTATCGGCCGCCGCGGCGGAGATCCTGTTTCCGGCCTTTCGGGCGGATGGCCCGGCGCTGGTGGCGGTAGGCGGCTACGGGCGGCGCCAGATGTTCCCGTATTCCGACGTGGACCTGCTGCTGCTGTTCCGCTCGACCACGCAGGCGGTCGAAAACAAGAGCGCGATTTCGGCTTTTCTCCAGCACCTCTGGGACGCCGGCCTGCGCATGAGCCATTCGGTGCGGACGCCGGAGGAGTGCGCGGAGGTTTACGAGCAGAACACGGAGCTGAACATTTCGCTCCTCGACCAGCGCTACCTGGCCGGCGACCGGGCGCTGTACGCGACGCTGGCGGCCAAGTTGCCGCGCTTCGTGATGGCCAACCGCGACGCGCTGGCGCGCAACCTGGCGCGGCTGACGCGCGAGCGCCACGCCAAATACAGCGACACGATTTATCACCTGGAACCGAACGTCAAGGAAACGCCGGGAGGCTTGCGCGATTATCAACTGTATTGCTGGCTGGAGCAATTGCGCAACACCGAGAGCCAGCGGCTGGGCGTGGCGGCGCCGCCAGCGGAATTGGAGCAGGCGTTCCGCCACCTGGCGCGCCTGCGCACGTATTTGCACGCGGCCAGCCGGCGCGATAACAACACACTGAATTTCGAAGCGCAGGACGCGGTGGCCGAGCAGGCTGGGGCGCACGACACGGCGGCGTGGATGCGCGAGTATTTTCGCGACGCGCGCGCCATCTATCGCGCGGCGATCCGCCAGCTCGATGTGGCCGAGGCGCAGAATAGCGGCCTGTTCGCCAGCTTCCGCGATTGGCGGTCGCGGCTGGGCAACGCGGAATTCAGCGTGCATCGCGAGCGGGTGCACGTGCGGGAAGCTTCCTCGCTCGACACCGATCCGGGCACGATGGTGCGGCTATTCGAATTCGTCGCGCGCCACGGCATGCGGCTCTCCGCCGAAGCCGACCAGCAGATTACGGCGCGCCTGCCGCGCCTGCGCGAGCACTTCGCGCGGCAGCCGGTGTGGCGCGCGATCGAACCGATGTTGTCGCTGGCACACGCGCCGCTGGCCATTCGCTCCATGCACGAGACCGGCGTGCTGACCGCGCTGTTTCCCGAACTGGCGGGGACGGAGTGCCTGGTGATTCGCGATTTCTATCATCGCTACACGGTGGACGAGCACACGCTGGTGGCGATGCAGAACGTGTGGAATATCCAGGGGCCATACAAGGACCTGCGTTCGGAGGTAAAACAGCCGGCGCTGCTTTTGTTTGCGCTGCTGTTTCACGACGCGGGCAAGGGCGCGGCCGGCGAGGGGCACGTGGACGGTTCGCTGCGGCTGGTGCGCGCTGCGGCGCACCGCATCGGGATGCCGGACCAGGATCGCGAGACGGTGTTTTTCCTGATTCGCCGCCACCTGGAACTGTCCGCCACCATGCACTCGCGCGACGTATTCGATCCGGCCACGATCGCGACGGTCGCCAGCATGGTCGAGACGGTGGAACGGCTGAAGCTGCTGACGCTGCTCACGTACGCCGATATCAGCGCGGTCAATCCTACCGCCATGACGCCGTGGCGCTCCGATCATCTGTGGCAGTTATACCTGGCGGTGTACAACGACCTGACGCGGGCGCTCGAGACCGACCGGATCGAGCCTCCGCCGACAGGCTCGCCCGAGCGGATTGCGTTCCTGGCGGGCCTTCCGACGCGCTATTTGCGCACGCACACCGAAACAGAGATCGACGAGCACATGGCGCTAAAGCAGCGGAGCCGCCCAACCGGCTTCGCGGTGGATATTCGCAAGCTGGATGCCGCCTGGCAGTTGACGTTGATCGCCACCGACCGTGCGGGCCTGTTCGCCGGCGTGGCCGGGACGCTATCGAGCTTCGGCATGAACATCGTGCGCGCGGAAGCTTTTTCCAACCGGCGCGGAATGATTCTCGATTCCTTCACGTTCGAGGATCCGCTGCACACGCTCGACCTGAACTCGAGCGAAGTGGACCGGCTGGCGTCGGTGCTGGAGCGCGTGCTGGCAGGCAAGACCGACGTGCGGCAGTTGCTGCGCAACCGGCCGAAGGCGTCGCCGCCGACGCGGAAGTCCGCCATCGTTGGCCGCGTCGCATTCAACAACGAAGCCAGCCAGACGGCCACGCTGGTCGAGATCGTGGCGCAGGACCGCCCGGGGCTGCTGTACGCGCTGTCGTCGGCGCTTTCCGCGGCGGGCGCCAACATCGAAGTCGTGCTGATCGACACGGAAGCGCACAAGGCCATCGACGTTTTTTACGTGACCTCGAACGGTGGCAAACTCACCGCGACACTGCAGGCGAGTCTCGGCGAAGAACTCCGCCGCGCGTGCACGCCAGCTTGATCGCGACTCACGCTAGTGGGTCGTCAACCAGGTGCGCCACATGGCATCCACGGCCGCGTGCGTGGTGGCCGACGCCATCAGGCTACGATGCTTGCGATAGGCCCAGCCATAGAACCATCCCGCCACGGTGGCCAGCACGACATAGCGCCAGTTCGGGGCGGGAGCGTGACGAATGTGGGAGAGTCCGAACAGGACGGAGGCAACGGCTTGCGCCCATGCGCGGGAGTGCAGCGAGCCTTCGAGCAGATTCTGCAGCAGGCCGCGGAAGAACAACTCCTCGGCCACGGCGATAAACAGGAAGATAGTGAGATAGTCGGACGCGAAGGCGAGCGCGCCGCGCCAGTGCGGATTCCAAGCGATGAAGCGGAGCGCTAAGCCGAGAGGAATCGCGACCAGCGAGAAACAGACGAGCGAGATAAGCGCATCGCGGAGGATCGCTCGGGAGAAGCGCAAGTCATACCCCGAGTCACTCAAACCGCGAATAACAAGAAACGACCACGAACCGACTGCGGTCAGATACACGCGAGACAGGAAGTCCAGGTTCATCGGGACGTTCCAGATGCCGCCGATCTTACCGAACAGAACCGGCGTCAGTATCCAGACGAGAACCAGCGCATCCTGCCAGTTCATGCGGTCCGCGCGCTGCACGGGAAGCCCAGCGAAGAGGCCGAAGGGAAGCGCCGCGAAGGCGGCCAGCCGGGCGAAGGACCACCAACGAAAGTCACCCGTGCCCGCGGAGTAAATGAGATATGGGAGTAAGAACAGCGTTACGCTGCCGCAGGCGCCCGCTGGGCCTTGGACACGCCGCGATAACCATCGGCGGGAAATGGCGAATCCCGGCGCCAGCCAGAGGAGCAAGAGTAGTAACAGACAGACATAGAGAGTTACAGCCGCCAGTAAACCAATCCTATAGCGAGGGAACTGGATGATTTCGTACCAGGCGAAGAACAGGGCGAGGGCGGCGAAGACGAGCGCGAAATGGAGCCACTCGCCGCTCGCCTGCCTGAGCGTGCCATCGGTGACTTCGTCCTGGTTTTCCATCCAACCCCGCATGATCGCAGCTACCGTTGGCAGGCGGAGGCGCCGGCCCTGCTCTGCCGTTCTTTCGTCGAATCATCCATAATAGCGCGGCGGCTTTGATAGAATCGAAAGACCTACTGGGTAACCATGGTCAAGCGAGGGGCAACGCTCGAGGACGGCTTCGGCCGCGTGCACGATAGTCTGCGCATCGGCGTCACCGACCGGTGCAATATCCGCTGTTTCTACTGCATGCCGGAGAGCGGTGCGGAGTATGCGGAGCGGCGCGAGATCCTCAGCTTCGAAGAGATCGAGCGCTTCGCGCGGATCGCGGCGGAGCTGGGTGTGACCAAACTGCGCGTCACGGGCGGCGAGCCGCTGGTGCGGCGCGAGTTACCGCTGCTGATCGAGCGCCTGGCGGCGATTCCCGGTGTGACCGATCTGGCTCTCACGACGAATGGGGTCCTGCTGGAGTCACTAGCCCGGCCGCTGTACGAGGCAGGACTGCGGCGGCTGAACGTGCACCTGGATACGCTCGACCGCGGCCGCTTCCGCCAAATTGCACGGTGCGACGATCTCGCGAAAGTGCTGGCCGGTCTGGAGGCGGCGCAGAAGGCGGGCTTCGACGTCATCAAGTTGAACGCGGTCGCACTGAAGAACCTAACCGAGCCCGATATCGTGCCGCTGGCGCGCTTCGGCCGCGAGCGTGGGTTCGAGGTGCGCTACATCGAGTTCATGCCGCTCGACGGGCAGGCTTTGTGGGACCGCGGCAAGGTATTGCTGGCAGATGAAATCATCGCCGTGTTATCGCGAGAGATTGCGCCACTCGTGCCCGTGGCAGGACGCGACCGGCGTGCGCCAGCCACGGAGTACGCCTTCGCCGATGGCATCGGCAAGGTGGGTCTCATCGCGTCGATTAGCCGCCCGTTCTGCGGTGACTGCAACCGGTTGCGGCTCACCGCGGATGGGAAGCTGCGCTATTGCCTGTTCGCGATTGAGGAAGACGATGTCAAGACAGTGATGCGGTCCGGGGCGGGCGACGAGCGAATCGCCGCCCTGATCCGCAGTAACGTGGCGCGCAAGTGGGTGGGCCACGAGATCGGCAACGCCCGGTTTGTCGCGCCGCCGCGAGCTATGTACTCGATTGGCGGGTAACTTCTCGCGAGACTCCCGTTACGTCGCAGGCAACCGCTTTGGTCGCGGCTCCGGGCGCAGAGCGGAGCCGCGGCGGCCAGGGAGTGACTCGCGAGTAATCTGGAGCTATTCGTCGGTGACGCAGCCGAGCGAGGCGCTCTTGACGAGGCGGATGTACTTCGCCAGAGTGCCGCGGCTCGCTTTGTAAGGCGGCATAGTCCAGGCCTTACGCCGCGCGGCTAACTCCGCATCGGAAACGGCTACACTTAGGGTGTTCTTAGCGGCGTCAATGGTGATGATGTCGTCATCCTTGACCAGCGCAATCGGCCCGCCTTCCTGGGCTTCCGGAGTGACATGGCCGACGATGAAACCGTGCGAGCCGCCCGAGAAACGGCCGTCGGTGAGTAAGGCGACGTCCTTGCCCAAACCAGCGCCCATGATGGCGGAAGTAGGCGTGAGCATTTCGGGCATACCAGGACCGCCCTTGGGCCCTTCGTAACGAATCACGATTACGTCGCCCTTCTTGATCCCCTTGCGTTCGAGCGCGGCCAGCATCAACTCCTCGGAGTCGTACACGCGCGCGGGGCCCGAGAAGACAAGACCTTCCTTACCCGTGATCTTGGCCACCGAACCTTCCGGCGCCAGATTGCCGCGCAGGATTTGAATGTGACCGACGGGCTTTATGGGGTTCGACAGCGGGTGAACGATCTGTTGCCCCGCGGTAAGACCTGGCAAATCTTTCAGGTTTTCGGCCACGGTCTTACCAGTGACTGTCAGACAGTCTCCGCACAGCAGCTTTTCGGCCAACAGCATCTTCATCACGCCGGGCAGCCCACCGGCGGCTTGCAGGTCTTCCATGACGTACTTACCGCTCGGCTTGAAGTCCGATAAGAGCGGCACGCGGTCACTTACTTTCTGGAAATCGTCAATCGTGAGCGGCACGTTCACGGCGCGCGCCATGGCAAGCAAGTGGAGCACCGCATTAGTCGATCCGCCCAACACAGTGACCAGCACCATGGCGTTCTCAAAAGCCTCGCGGGTCATGATGTCGCGCGGCTTGATGTCCCGTTCGAGCAGGTTCCGGATGGCGGCGCCGGCGGCGAAACACTCGGCTAGCTTGAGTGGGTCTTCGGCCGGCGTCGAGGAACTGTAGGGAAGCGACATGCCTAGCGCCTCGATGGCCGAAGCCATGGTATTGGCCGTATACATACCACCGCAGGCGCCGGCGCCGGGACAGGAGTTACGAACGATAGCCTGCCGCTCGGCATCATCGATGTTACCGGCGAGATACTCACCATAACTCTGAAAAGCGGAGATCACATCCAGCTTCTCTCCGTTGCGGCAGCCCGCGCGGATGGTCCCGCCGTAGACCATGAGCGACGGGCGATTCAGCCGTGCCATGGCGATGATGCAGCCCGGCATGTTCTTGTCGCAGCCGGGGAGCGAGACGTTCGCGTCGTACCACTGGGCGGCCATCACGGTCTCAATGGAATCGGCGATCAGGTCGCGCGACTGCAGGGAGTAACTCATGCCGTCGGTGCCCATGGCGATTCCGTCGCTGACGCCGATCGTGTTGAAACGCAGCCCCACCAGGCCAACGGCGGCGAGACCCTCCTTCACCTTTTGGGCCAGTTGGAGAAGGTGCATGTTACACGGGTTGCCTTCGTACCAGACGCTGGAAATGCCGACCTGCGGCTTATTCATATCTTCTTCGCTGAGGCCGATGGCATATAGCATAGCCTGGGAAGCGCCGCGCGATCTCGGTTGCGTAACCTCGGCGCTGAACTTGTTCAATTGAGTAGGCATATTTTATTATCTGCGATTCGTAAGTTGCGGGAAAACAGTAATTCGACTTAACTCCCCGGCGCGGGCGGTTTTTCGATCCGCACGTACTCCACGTCCGAAGTGGCGATCATCCCGGTGTCCATCATCTCTTCGACCTCGGGAATCAGGCGTGCCAGGTTCTCGGCGGTATCCACAATCGTCACCACGATGGGCTGATCCTTGCGGATGAGGTTGTGGCGGTGAATCTCCGCCGTCTCGCCGAATCCTTCCAGACCGCGCAGGACGGTGGCGCCGGCGATTTTCAATTCCAGGCAGCGATCGACGATGGCTTCGTAGAGCGGCTGCCCCTTGTAGCGATCGCTTTCGCCGAAATGGAGACGCAGGAGTTTAGCTTTCTGAACCGTTCGCATGCGAGGTCTCCGCCGCCGGGCTGCTATGCGCCAGGCGAATCACGTCCACGTCGGAAAGAACTATGATACCGTCCTGCATCATGGTTTCGATCTCGTTCACGGCCTGGGCCAGTTTACCGGCCGTGTCGACGATCGAAATCAGTACGGGCAAATCGTGCGAGAGGCCCAGGTGCCCGCTCTTATGCGTGTGGCGCTTGGCGCCGTAACCGAGAATACCGCGGTAGACAGTGGCGCCCGAAATATCCATCAGACGCAAACGCTTGACGATCGCCTCGTAGAGCGGTTCGCCCTGCCACTGGTCCGACTCGCCCATATAGATGCGCATCAACTGCGCGGTGCCCTTAGTCTCCGTCTGCGGCCCCTTTGGCGGCAACGGGCGTTCCTTGTTCGCGACTTTGACCACGTTCGTATCCTGCACTTCGATGACGCCGTCGGTCACCATGTCATAGAGCGTGGGCATCAACTCATCGACCTTCCCGGCGGCTTCGATGAACTCGATGCGAATCGGCAGGTGTTCGCTGAGCACCTCGATCTTAGTCGTGTGCAGGACCTGGTGCGCGCCGAAGCCGGCCATGGCTCGCGTGGCGGTGGCGCCGGATACACCCTTGTGCAGCAGGAAAGTCAGGATCGAATCGCACAGCGAGCCGAAGTGATGCTGGGTATCCTCGTTGACGAAGATGGTAACCTTCTTGGCAGTGCCCTTCCGGAGCATATCGCTTTCTCCCGCGCCCGTCAGCGACGGGCCAACATCACACCGAGCCAGACGGCTATGTAGCCTAACACGACGCTCGCGACCACGTTGAGCATCGCGGCCCGGAGCGCGCCATCGCGCACCGAGGTAAACGTCTCCCACTCGAAACTGGAAAAGGTGGTGTACCCGCCGAGAAAGCCCACCACCAGCAGAAGCCGCCATTGCGGGTCGAGTTGGAACCGCTCGGTGAGCAGGGTCATCAGGAAACCGATCAGGAACGAGCCTGTGACATTAATGGCGAGCGTGCCGAGCGGAAACTTGCCGCCGAAACGCGTCATGATGGCGGAGGCCGCCACGTACCGCGCCAGCGCTCCGGTGCCGCCGCCGGCCAGCACTAATAAGTAGCGCATCGACTGGCGGACTCCCCGGTGAGCGCTTTGCGCGCCGTTTCGATTCGCTCGAGATCGGCGCGGAGGCGCGGCGTACGCCGTTTCACACCGCTCGCCACCAGCCGATCGACGGTCGACATCAACTCATCCAGCCGCCGCCAGGCTTCCTTCTCGACGCGGCGCAGGGCGGCAGTGAGACTCTCTTCCCACTGCGCACCGAGGCGGCTGAGGTTCTGACTGACCAGATAGGAGATAGTGCGCGTGAAATGCCGGCGCACCATGGTCTCGACGGTCCACGCCGGCACGATCGGCGACAGCAGTTCCCAGTTGCGGTCGAACACGCGGCCGACGCGGATACTGGGCGTGCCGGGTTCGGCGATGTCGATTTCGGTTTCCGTGGTGCGCAGCGGCACGCCGAACCCGCGCATGGTGCTATCGGACAAGCGATCGCGAAATTGCTGCAGCGCGAGAAACGCCTGCTTTCGCGCATGGTGCAAGGGTTCCAGCAACGAATCGCGCTCGCGCACGGAGAGCGCCGTAATCTCGTCGCGTAGCGCGCCCGCCAGCCAGTCTTCGAACGAGCGACGCATCATGCCGAGACTCTTGGTCCATTTGGGAAACTCGATCTCGAAGGCTTCGAGCAGCGCGCGCTCGAGTTCTTCCTGGTGCGCTTCGAGGCGGCTGCCGATTTCAACGCGCATGCCACCGGCGGCACTCTTCATCGTCAGATGGATGGTCGACTTCACTTCGTCGAGGATTTCCCGTTCAGCGAGCAGTTGCCGGTCGAGCGCCTGGCGCTCCGACTGAATCATCTCAGCCGACTTGAGCGACAGCGCGACATAGTCGCTGCATTCGCGCAAGAGGGTGTCCATCTTGCGGATGAAAATGGCATGGCGCTCGGCGGCCAGGGTCGCCCAACCTCCGCCGGCGAGCCCGGTTTCGAGCGCCTCGCGGAAGCGCTCAAATCCGGGCTTGGTCGAATACGGGAACACCTGCAGCGGCCGGCCGAAGTTCCTCGAAAGTTGGCCGCGCACGTAGCGGATGACTTCCTGCAGTTCGTGCTCGTTGAGGAGATCGGCCTTGGTGAGCAGCACGGCGACCTTCGGCGTGTACTGGTAGAGACTCTGCAATAGCTCGATGTCGCGCTGCGAAAGCGGCGGGTCGACACTCACCGCGACCAGCGCCAGTCCCACCTGCGGCAGCCAGTCCAAAGCGGTTTGCGTGTTGTGCGCGAGCGCGCTATCGAGTCCGGGCGTATCGACGAACTGCAAGCCGCGAAACCGGCGCACTTCCGGCAACTCGACCGTGATCAGGACGACTTCACGAATGTTCTCGGGGTTGGTCTTTTCGGTAATGTAGCGGCCGATTCCGTCGAGCGGGATCTCGGGGTCGCGGCCATCCTGGTAATGAACGCGCGCCTCTTCGTGCTCGCCGTAGCGGATCTTGGTGACCACGGAGGTAACGGGCACGACGCCGACGGGAAGGAAGTCGCGCCCCAGAAAATGGTTCAGGAAACTGCTCTTACCGGCCTTGAAACGACCCAGGACGGCGACGCTGATCTCGTTCTCCCGCGTCATTGCCCGCGCGCTGGCGATGAGGCCGGAGAGCGATTCGATGTCGTATCGCTCCTTCACTTCCTCCGCCAGGTCGAGAGCCGTCGGCAACGGTGAGTTGTCAGACATGTTCGTGAGCCGCTCGTCGGAATTCAGGCCGTGGGCAACGCCAGTTGTCTCGACAGGAATAGCCGGCACCGGAGGAATCACAACTCCCCACGAAAATGAGCTATCGTTCCCGGGCCGGATCGAGACAATTGATGGCGGCTCCATCGCCGGATGTTCAAACATGACATTATAGCGTGTTTTGGTTCCGCATTGCCCATTTTTCGCCGCGTCCGCCCAATCGGGATATACTCGACAAACGGCAAATGAAACAGTCCACTTCCGTTCGCTGGTTAACACGCAATGTAGTCGCAATCGGCGTGCTCAGCCTGTTTTCCGACATGGGGCACGAGCTGACGACCGCCGTGCTTCCTCTGTACCTCGCCACGTTTGCCGGCGGCGCCGCGGCGCTGGGCGCGATCGAGGGCGTTTCCGACGCGGCATCGAGCCTGCTGAAACTCTGGATGTCGTATTACTCGGACCGGATCGGGAAGCGCAAGCCGATCCTGGTGATTGGGTACATACTGACGGCCATGATGGGCACCTTCGCGTTCGTCACCGCGTGGTGGCAGTTGCTGGCCATCCGCGCGATTGCCTGGACCGGGCGCGGGGCGCGCGGGCCGATCCGCGACGCGCTGCTTTCCGAGAGCGTGCCGCCGGAAGCGCACGGGCGGGCTTTCGGATTCGAGGGCGCCATGGACACGGTCGGGGCGATTGTGGGACCGGCGATTGCGCTGGCCCTGGTCGACGTAATCGCCCTGCGGCACATATTCCTGATTGCGTTCATTCCCGGCGCGATCACGGTCGCGATTGCGTGGTTCGTCATCCAATACCCGCCGCGGGTGGCGCGCGAACATATGCGCCTGCTGGCCTCGCTGCACGATTTACCGCCGGCGTTTCGGCGCTTCACCGGCGCCGCCGCGGTCTTCGGCCTGGGCAATTTCGCGCACACTCTTCTCGTGCTGCGCGCCGTGTCTCTCCTGACACCGCGGTATGGGCCGGTGGTGGCGGGGCGTTATGGGATCGCTCTCTACATACTCCACAACCTACTCTACGCAGCCGTCTCCTATCCGGCCGGAGCGCTGGGGGATCGGGTAAGTAAGAAGACACTGCTCTTCGCCGGTTACGCGATGTTCGGCGCGATGTGTCTCCTATTTCTGACTAACCCGGCCAGCGTCCCGATGCTCGCCCTGCTATTCAGCCTGGCGGGAATCTATGTCGGAATCGTGGACGGCGTGCAGCGGGCATTAGCGGCCGACTTATTGCCCATCGAGTGTCGAACCGTGGGCTATGGCGCGTTAGCGACGGCTAACTCAATCGGAGACCTGCTATCAAGCGTCGTGGTGGGCGTCTTATGGTCGCGCGTGTCGGTCGCGGCGGGCTTCGGGTACGCAGCCGCGCTGACATTCGCCGGAGCGTTCTTGTTACTGCTGGTTCCTACGCGGAACCCGCGTTGATACGCACCGCTCAGTCCACATCTTCATCGTAGGCCAGCTTCAGCCAGCGCTTCACTTCGTCGTCGATCTGATCGGGAGACTCGACGCCGATGCGGTGGGTGATGCGGTCCTTCTTCTCGAAGCCGCCGGTTTCGATCAATCTGCCTTCGCGTTTGCGGGCGCCCAGCGCGAAGCCCAAATCGACGCGGGTGCGCGTGCCCGGCTTGATCTGCGCGAAAACGTGGTTGCGATAGAGCGGCACCATGGTCTTGCAGGGACACGCCTTGACGTCTTCGCCCAGGCTGAAAGCCAGTTTCAGCAACTCGTCGTAGAGGGGACGAATGGTCGAATACGGCCCGCGAAACATGGTGTTGACGTACCGCTCGGCGGCCTTGAGATAGGTCTCCTCGCTATCCATGTCCGCATCCTTGCCGGAAGCGCGCTGCGCAATCCAAACCGCCGAGTAAGTTCCCAGGCTGTGCTCCCGCTTCAGCCACTCGATGCGCTCCTTCTCGCCGGCCGGCCCGGAGGATTTCACCAGGGTCAGCCACGCGCTGAGCGAGCGCCCGGTCTTCTCCTTGAGACTCTCTTTCCAGTTCGCGGTAAACGCCACGCTGGGGTGAACGCTATAGATGGAAGTGGTCTTGGCCATTCTGCGAGGCAGTATATCACTGCCGGCGCCTAAACGAAGTAGTCTTTCACCTTCTCGAAGAGGCCTTTTTCCGACGGCGCATTGTTCACCGGCAGCATGTCGCGCAGCAGTTCGAGCAGGCGGCGCTGGTCGCGGGTCAGGCGCGTGGGCACCTTCACGGCGATGTGGACGATGAGGTCGCCGCGTCCGCTGCCGTTCAATACGGCGACGCCCCTGTGGCGCAGTTTGAATTGCACGCCATTTTGCGTGCCTTCCGGAATCTTGAGCCGGTGCGGCCCTTCGAAGGTGGGCACCTCGACTTCGCAGCCGAGCGCGGCCTGCGCCACGTTGAGCGGAATCGTGCAATGCAGATCGTATTCGCGGCGCTCGAAGAAAGCGTGCTCGCGAACTTTCAGAAATACGTACAAGTCGCCCTGCGGCCCGCCCTGCACGCCCGGCTGTCCTTCGCCGGTCAAACGCAGGCGCGTGCCATCGTCCACTCCGGCGGGAATGTTGATCTTCAATTTGCGCTGGCCCGGCCGGTAGCCCTGGCCCCGGCACGAGCCACAGGCATTGCGAATAATCTGGCCGGAGCCGCCGCAGGTGGAACAGGTGCGGCGAATGCTGAGGAAGCCCTGCTGATAGATCACCTCGCCGCGGCCACGGCAGGTGGGGCAGGTGGTCGGCCCGCTGCCCGGCTCGGAGCCGGATCCCTGGCACCGCTCACACGCCTCCATGCGCGGCACCTGTATGTCGGCACTCATGCCGAACAACGCCTCTTCGAAAGCGATCTCGAGATCGTAGCGCACGTCTTCGCCGCGTTGGGCGCGCGACCGCTGCCGGCCGCCGCCGCCGCCAAAGGCGTCGCCGAAGAAGTTGCCCAGGATGTCGCTGAAATCGGTGAAGGCGTTGGGATCGAAACCGCCGCTCGCCGCGCCCGCCAGGCCGTCGTGGCCATAGCGGTCGTAAGCAGCGCGCTTCTGCGCGTCGCTCAAGACGCTGTACGCCTCGGAGGCTTCCTTGAACCGGTCTTCCGCCTCCGGATCGTCCGGATTGCGGTCCGGATGATGCTGCAGCGCCAGCTTGCGATAAGCGCTCTTGATGTCCTGATCGCCGGCATCGCGTCCGACGCCGAGAACCTCGTAATAATCTCGCTTGGACACAGGCTTTGAACTCATTACGGCCGCACCGCCACTCGCACCATGGCCGGCCGCAGCAACTTACCCTTAAACTTGTAGCCGCGCTGGTACTCGCTCAGAATCGCCATATCTTCCGCTTCATCGGTTTCGACGCGGTCCACCGCCTGGTGCAGGTTCGGATCGAATCGCGCGCCCGTGGTATTGATCGGCTCCAGGCCGATCTTCTTGAGCGCCTCGACCAGCCGCTGGTAAATCAACTCGACACCCTTGGCATAATCGCAGTCGGCGGTTTCCACTTTCAAGGCGCGCTCGAAATCGTCCACTACCGGCAACAGTTCCTTCACCAGATCCATCCCGGCGAACTGCAGGAAGTCGGAGCGCTCGCGCTCGCCGCGCCGGCGCGCGTTATCGAATTCGGCGCGGGCACGCAGCAAACGGTCTTCCAGGTCGGCATTGGCCGCGGCGAGTCTATCGCGCTCCGCCGTGAGCTCCGCCAGCCGCCCCTCGGCACTCTCGACCGGCAAACTATCGTCCTCGGACACTTCGGAATAGTTGTGTTCAGGGTTTGGGATTTCCACTACTTCCAGCTTACCAAAGCCGCGCTGGCGCTGCCCTGCACGGGATGGTTACTTCCACTCGAATTGCGCAGGAAACGGGCCGTGAAATTTCACGCGAAATCGCGTGACCGGCCGCCGTCTGGTACACTTTGAAGAGCGCACTCCAGATCAGGGCCGGTAGCTCAGGTGGTAGAGCATGTGCCTTTTAAGCACAGGGTCGCGGGTTCGAATCCCGCCCGGCTCACCAGTTTAATCGATGTTGAATCAGTCGGTTAGCGGTAGCGTCCGCTGGCCGTTGGGCGGGCCTCACCAGCCCATTTGCCGCATTCGTTCCAGGATCACCGAGGAGTACCGGTTCATGCGCTCCGGATGGCGCTTCAACGGCGCCGGCAGAATGGCCGCGAGCCGGGCGGCTGGCTCCCGCGCTATGCCGCGCGCCGAAACCGCGTAGTGGAAGCGCGCCGCCGCTTCCGCCCCGTAAATGCCCGGTCCCCACTCGACGACGTTCAGGTACAGTTCAAGGATGCGCCGCTTACCCAGGCCCAGTTCGGCCACCGGAACCAGCGTGAACTCCGCGCCCTTGCGCAGGAACGAGCGGCCGGTGCCGAAGAACAGGTTCTTCACTAGTTGTTGAGTGATCGTCGAAGCGCCGCGGCCGCGGCCCTCTTCCAAGTCGCGCTCGATGGCGGCGTTGATCTCATGCCAGTCGAAGCCGTGGTGCTGGTAGAAGCGCGCGTCTTCGGCGGCGACCACGGCGTGCTGAAGGTCGGGCGCAATGCGGTCCAGCCCGGCGAACGCGTACCTCTTGTGATACGGCTTCTTGTGGATCCAGGCCTGCACGCGCCGCTCGGCTTGCACGGCGGTGAACGGCGGGTCTATCCAACGCAGCGACAAAAGGCAGACCGCAGCCAGCGCCCACAGGGCGAACGCGCCCACGAGGCACCATCGAAGCACGCCGGCGAAGCGGCCTCTGCGGCGCGGCGGTCCGGATCGAGAACGTTGTTGGGACGCCATCCTCCAGGATAAGCCAGCCGCGCGCCACCTGGAGTTTTGTCGCACACAAAACTCGGGCTATCTAATCGATGATGGCGCTCGCTCGCCTATGGCAAGATAGAATCCATGCCCGCAGAGCCCATTCCGCAGGTCACGCTGGAACAATTCGAAACCCGATACGGCGACCGGCATCTGATCCACGCCGCCGTGGACTGGTGGGCGGCGCGGCGGCCGGACGACGGGGCGATCGTGAACGCGACGCGCGGGACCACGCTCACTTGGCGGGAACTCGAGCGCGGGAGCGTCGCCATCGCGGCCGAACTGCGACGCATGGGTTTCCGCCATGGCGATTGCCTGGCGGCCTCGCTGCCGCTGCTCAACGAGCACATCCTGCTGGAACTGGCGTGCTTCCGGCTGGGTGTGATTCACGCGCCGCTCGATCTTCGCCTGCCGCCGCCCGAAGTCATCCGCTGCCTGAACCTGATCCGGCCGCGCGGATACTTCTTCCTGGGGAAGACCGCGGCGGCCGACTTCCCCGCCCTGGCCGAAGTCGTCCGCGCACGCTGCGATTCCGTCGAACACCTGGTGCAGTTCTCGCCCGCGGCCGAGTGCATCGCTGGCGCCACCAGCGCGTTCGATCTGCTGGCGCGGGTTTGTCCGGAACCCCTCGAATCGCACATCGACGAACGCGATGGCGCGCAGATCATCTTCACCACCGGGTCGACCGGCGCGCCCAAACCCGCGCTGCTCTCGCATCGCGGAATTACCTGCCAGAATCTCTGCCTGGGCACGGCGTTTCGATTCGGGCCCGGCCAGCGCGTGTTGTGCAATCTCCCCGCGTCGCACGTGGGCGGGCAGGCGGAGGTGCTCCTCACCTCGCTCTTCACGGGCGCGACGGCGGTGACGCTCGAGGTCTTCGACGCGATCAGGAGTCTCGATGCAATCGAGCGGCACGGCGTCACGCTGATCGGGCAGATCCCGGCCATGTTCAACCTGGAGTGGCGCACGGCGGACTTCGCGCGCCGCGACTTCGCCGGCTTGCAGATCGCGGTTTATGGCGGGCAAGCCGTGCCACGCGCGTTCCTCGACCGCATGTTACAGATGGCGCCGCGGATAGCGACGGGACTTGGTCTGACGGAGTCTTCCGGATTCTGCACTTACACGCGACTTACTCGCGAAGTCACCGAGTTAGAAAACGGTATAGGATGGGCGATGCCTGCCTATCGCTTCTCGATCCGCGAACCGATGGACCCAGCCGGCGCGGCCGGCGCCGAAATGGCCGCGGGACAAATCGGCCATATCTGCTTCCAGGGTCCGCAGACGTTTCTCGGTTACGTCAACGATCCGGATTCGACCGCAGCCACGGTGTCGCGCGACGGCTGGCTCTACACAGGCGACCTCGGCAGCGTGGACGAACACGGCTTGCGCCTCGCTGGCCGCGCCAAGTGGGCGCTCAAGCCAGCCGGCCACCAGGTGTTCCCGGGCGACATCGAAAATCACTTCGCCGCACTGGGCGACCGCGTGGCGAACGTCGGCGTGGTCGGACACGAGCACCGCGTGTGGAGCGAAGGGATAGTGGCTTTCCTCGAGCCCCAGCCGGGCGCCGAGTTGACCCAGGCCGAATTGCGCAAACACGCGCGCGCGCTCGCCGGATACATGCGCCCGCTGCACTACGTGATTCTCGCGCCCGGCGCGATGCCGCTCAACCGCAGCGCGAAAGTGGACGTTGTCCGCCTGCAGGAAATGGCGCGCGCCGAAGTCGGCAAGCTGCGCGAACGCGGGCGCTGGGACGGGTAGAGACACTGTAACCGACAGACCGACTCACCTGTACGCGTGGATCGCCGAAAACGGACAGGAGCCTTCACGGCGTTGCAGGAATACCGTTGGCGGCCGAACGTTCGTAAATATCGCAGCCATCCGCGTGCAGGTTTGTTTCCTGGGGCATTTCGGTGTCCCGAAGAAGAATCGGCAGGCGGGGCCAATGCCGGCCCGCATCGCACGCCACAAATGCCGCTATGTTGCGCGGACCCTCGATGGATATTCCGCGTTCCATCGGGCCGACCCACCAGGCCTCGGCCTGCACATCCTTAGGGGCGACGTCCATAATCGCCCGGCGATGGCACTGGTACGGGAACTCCGGCGACCAATACAGTCCAAGGATCACAATCACACTTCCAGGTGGAGTCGTACTGTCGACGAGCGCCGCAGCCGCGGGCCGGACCTGCGCATTCGGGCTCTGGATCGGATAGTAATGCGTGAAGTAGCGAAAGCCACAGGCTGCCACTTCGAGCATCAGCAACGCCACGCCGATCCAGGCCCGCCGTCCTGGAAGCTCCATCATCGCAGTGATCAGCACCCCTGCGGCAACCACCAGGAAGATCGCGTTGGCGTAGGGGTAGTACTCATGCACCCAGTGCAAGTTGAAGAACACCAAGGTGGGCGCCGCGTAGAGCAGGAGGCACGCCACGGCAGTCCGGTTCCACCGGCGGCATAACCAGATATAAACCGCCAGCACCACCGCGGCCACGCCGATATTGCCGAGGTGATTGTTGACGTTGTTCAGGAAGTGAAGATAGGGTCGAAGCGTCAATCGCTGAGCAAGCGTTCCGAAGTTCCACGCGGTCAGTGCCTTGCTTATCAGGTAAACCCCGCTGGGGTTTTGCGCTTTCACTCCGTCTGCAAAGTGCGTCCAACTCAACACGACCGCAACGGGAAGCACAACAGAGAACACGCTGGCAATCGTGACGGCAGCGCGTTTGAGTTTCCCGTCCTCGCGATCTCTCCAGATACCCCAGGCTATGAGACAGACTCCGATGCCAAGGAACGGAGGGAAGGTGGTCGCCTTCACGAGTCCCGCCAGCGATCCGAACACGGCGCCGGCCGCGACGTGCCGGAATCGCCACGGCTTCTTGTCCAGCACCAGCCTGAACATCTGATCCGCATAGAGGAGCGAGAAGAAGAGCGCCGTCGATTCGATCAGGAAGAGATGTGAGACGAAGACGTAGACAGGACTCGTGGCGAAGAGTATCAACGCTGGAACCATTCGGACGCCCCGAAGGCCGATGCGCGACAGAATGGATGCTAACGGGAAGAAACAGAGATAGTAGAAGAGGATGGAGACAAAGTGGCCAGTCTCCTCGATGCGGGTGGAGAAGGTTTGCGCGAGCTTCGCGACAATACCCTGGTAGAGCGGGAACTCAAAGGGGATCGACCACGGTGGTCCCAGCACCGGCGTTTCATAACGAAGAAAGCTGCCGCCGTGCAGCATCGAATCCACCGCCATTTCGGTCTGGGCCTGCCGGAAGCCGTGAAAATCGAGCAGGCTGTTATGGAATCCTACGGTCGTGGCGTAAAAGCTAAATACCAGGCTAAGCAGAGCGAGAAGCCACAGAGTTCTCACGATTGCCGGGGGATAAGATTGTCCCAGTTCGGTTTCGATCCCGCTCAGATGCAAGCATTGTGTCTATTATCCGCCTTTCCAGCGCTACGGGTTTGGGTTACACCATCCATGAAGCCGCGGCTACGCATTCTGGGTTGGCAGCGGCTTTCGTCCGACTACCAGGAACTGTTTGCCAAAAAGACCCCACGCCGCCGGCAAGGCGAGATACAGCCGCAACACCCACGGCGGATACTGCCGTCCATGCGACATCGTATAGGGCAGGAAGCGACCCACCCGCTTCTCAATCTCGAAGCCACAATTCGAAAGCGCCTCGGCCATCGACAGCTCGGTCAATTCGACGTAATGATCGAAAAAATCCCAATAAGCGCCGGGTAGATACTTGATGTTCGGCCCCATCGCGATGAAGCACCCTCCCGGCTTCAGACACCTGTGCGCGTTTGCCAACACGGTGGCGACCGCGCTCTTGTTGGCAGATGCTCGAGGAAGTTGCTGGTAAAGACCGCGTCCAGCGCCCCATCCGGAAGCTGCCAGGGGTCTGCGCAGTCCTGTTGGAGGACGATGACGCCCTGCGCGGCCCTCTTCCGAACGTCGGGGTTCAAATCCATGGCGTACTTCCGGCTGGCCGTCGAATTGTTGATGAACTCGCAATAGCCGGAGCCGAGATCGAGCACGGTTCCGGTGCTGGGGACCCAACGGCTAAAGAACGATACCAGCACCTTCCAGACACGGGTCCGGTAGTCCGTCTTCCCGGCAAAGCGGCGCTCATAAATCCGTTGCAGTTCTGGTCCGTCCGAAGAAGGTTGCATGGCGCTCCGATAGTTCTCTCCCGCCTTGGGTCACTTCACATGGTAATCGCCACGGCTAAAGTACTTCTCCAACCAACAATAGAGAGCGATGAACAGATAGCGGCTGCCCATCTCCTTGAGCTTGAGTTTCGATTCGCCCGCGCGCCGGTTCCGCCAGGTGATGGGCATCACGGTCCAGGAGTATCCGCGCACGATAGTCTTGAGCGGCAGTTCCACCGTGAGATTGAAGTGCGGAGAGAGGAACGGGCGGCAGCCTTCGATCACGGTTCGCCGGTAAGCCTTGAAGGCGTTCGTAAAATCGTTCAGAGCAACGCGGAACATCAGGCGCAGGAACAGATTCGCCGTGCGGTTGATGAGGAGCTTAAAGCGTGGATAGTCGATCACGCCTCCCCCACGAACGAAGCGGGAACCGAAAACGGCGTCCCAACCTTCGTTGAGGATTTGCCAGTACCGGACCACGTCGCGGCAGTCGTCGGATTCGTCGGCCATCATCACTACGACGGCATCGCCGGTCACTTGATTGAAGCCGTGCGCGATGGCGCGCCCGAATCCGTGCTCGCCCGAGTTCCGGGTCGGTCTGCATTCCGGGATGCGGGTCCGGATCTCCTCCAGCAGGCTCCAGGTGGAATCCGTGCTGCCATCGTCGACGACGACGATTTCGTGTGGAATCCGCTGCATGCGCAATTCGAGGTGGAGATGCTCGACGGTGGCGGCGATGCAGCCCTCTTCGTCGCGGGCGGGAATCACCACCGAAAGCATTTGAAGCGGCTCGCGCCCGGCTGGCGGCAAACTCATGCGTGGCTGACCTCCAGCCAGTCCGGATGGGCGCGGGCGTGTTCGGCGATGCCCTCGAGAACTGCGGGAAGAGGCACTTCGATTTGCCAGCCGAAATCCCGGGCAGCCGAGGTGTTGTCCATAGCCACCCAAGGGATGTCATACCTGCGCGGCGCCGGATCCGCGGCCGGAACATGGCGCCCGAAACGTTCGTCGCACCAGGCGGTGAGCTGCGCGAGAGACATGGTGTTGGCGGGGCCTCCGCCGGCCGTATAGACGCGTTGTCCGCCGGATCGGGCGGTTCGCATCTGAGCGACCAGGAGGGCGGCCAGATCGCGAGGGTGAAATGCATCCCGCGCCTGATGCCCGGCGCCATCGAATCCGATGTAGCGAAGCGGCCGGCGCCGCAGATGCGCGTTTACCCAATACGCGAAGATGCCCTGGTCCGGCGTGCCGAACTGCCCGGCGCCGGCGAGCACCCCGCAGCGAGTGATCCACACCGGGAAATCGAACGCCTCGCCATATTCGAGCGCCATGATCTCCGACGCCAGCTTGGTCGCGCCGTAGAGAGAAACCGGCGCGGCGGTGGAGAACTCCTCCCCGATCCCGTTTTGCGTCAGTCCGCGCGGCAATGGCGCCGCCGGGTCGATGGTAAAGGCCCGGTTGTGCACCCGCAAGGGGATGGCGGCCAGCGCGGGAATCGAGTAAACGCGGCTGCTGCTGAGCAGCACGAGGCCGGCCTTGTGCTCCCGGCAGTATTCGAGTACGTTGCCGAGCGAGCCCAGGTTGTGCTCGAAAAGGCGGCGGCTGCCGCCGGTCCCGGAGAGACCGGCCAGCACGCTGGGATTGGCGGCTGCGTCGATCACCCAGTCGCAGGCGGGCAAGCCCGCGATGTCGCTCGCCGATCTCAGGTCGCCATGAATGAACCCGACGCCCAGTTGTTCCATCCGCGCCCGATTGGTCTCCGCCCCCGGACGCATCAGATTGTCGATGCCCGATACGCCGATCCCTTCCACCCGGTCGAGCAGGCACCGGGCGAGCGCGCTGCCCACAAAACCACACACTCCGGTGATGAGGACCCTCATGAAGCGCTCTTCGCCAGGCGTTGCTTCCAACTGGCGCTGATCTCCTCGACGATCGCCGGCAGTGTCTTCGAAAGCTTCCAGTCCGGATAGTGCGCGCGCATTTTTCGCAGGTCGCTGTAGTAACAGATGTGGTCGCCAATCCGGTTCTCATCCACGTAGCGCCAGTTCATCGGCTTGCCCGTGACGCTCTCGACCATGCGGAAAGCCTCGATGATGGAACACGAATTGGGTTTTCCGCCGCCCAGATTGTAGACCTCGGCGACGCGCGGAGCCTTCCAGAACTCGTACATGAAGCCGGCCACGTCCTCGGAATGGATGTTATCGCGCACCTGCTTGCCCTTGTATCCGAAGACCTTGTACTCGCGCCCTTCCACGTTGCATTTCACCAGGTAGCTGAGGAAGCCGTGCAACTCGACTCCGGTGTGATTGGGACCCGTGAGGCATCCGCCGCGCAGGCAGCAGGTGGGCATGCCGAAGTAGCGGCCATATTCCTGCACCATGACGTCGCCGGCGAGTTTGGATGCGCCGAAGATGGAGTGCTTGCTCTGATCGAT
Source organism: Bryobacterales bacterium (assembly GCA_003157745.1). Lineage (GTDB taxonomy): Bacteria > Acidobacteriota > Terriglobia > Bryobacterales > Bryobacteraceae > Bog-375. The sequence goes on from PMKM01000227.1 coordinate 36,496, forward strand.
CGGGAAATCCTCGGCGATGCCGTGCTCGAATGCGGCGTCGGCGTAGTCCCAGCGCGTTTCGAGTTCGTCGAGCGGTATCGTATTGGGCCGGTCCCCATACACCTTGTTTGTCGACATGTGTATGAAGGGCGACTCGGGACAAAAGCGTCGCGCCGCCTCCAGCAGGTGGAGCGTTCCCAGCGCGTTCACCTCGAAGTCGAGAAACGGAATCGCCGCGGCGCGATCGTGCGATGGCTGGGCGGCCGTATGAATGATCAGGTTCGGCTTCAGTTCCTCCATCAGCGCCAGCACGGCTTCGCGGTCGCGGATGTCGATTGCCGCGTGGCGGTAGTCCGCAATCTCGGATTGCAACTGCCCAAGTACCCAGCTTGTGTCGCCCTCGGGACCGAAGAAAACCGCTCGATGGTTGCTGTCGATTCCGGTGACGGAGAAACCCCTTCGGGCGAACCAGCGCGTCACCTCCGAACCAATCAGGCCGCAGGACCCAGTCACAAGAACTGTCCGCCCTCGTTCCATTAGTGTGTCCCTTCCCTGTTCCTTGGTCTGCGCCGTGGGTCGGTGCCGCTGTCCTACCACTCCGTCCAGGGACGATTGTAACTCCAAGCGACCGAGCCGAAGCTGGCTCCACATCCTCGCTAGTGGTCTGCGGCAGGCAGAATGACGAGTATTCATCTGGACAGTTGCGCGGGGTGGGGCAGGCGCTTCCGCCTGCCAACGTCCGACCAGCGCTGAACTGGCACGCCTGTTTTTGGGCGGCGGGTTGGCAGGCGAAAGCGTGCCCCACTTCACTTCGCTATCACCATCGGCAATTCGGCCGCACTACACTGGTGCCCGGAATGCGTGGTGACTCTTGTCGACGGCGGAACGCATGGCGGGGACAAACGCCAAGTATGGTGCGGCAGAGCGACATTTTGGGTGCCCTGCGAAACCAGGAGTTGAACCCGGTGCGGGCAGGGCTCGCCGCCGAGCCGTTCGCCTGGGCGTGGTCCGGCGATGGCGCGCGCCCGCTCGATCGCACCCTCCACCGCATGCCAGACCGCCTCCGGGTCGAGTACGCTGGACGGTCGGACTATAGTGAATGGGCAACCAGTCACCAGTTCCGGAGTTTTCGAATGCGCCCGGACCGGCGTTCACCTCGCCCAGCGAATAATCTCCGCCCCTGTTTTCATGGCGCTGCGCTGGTTCCCGCCCGGCCACCGAGTCTTCGTCAGTGCCCCGTGCGGGATAATCGGATCGGGAGCAGTTCCTCGATGCGCTAAATGTTAACAAAACGGGGCGAATTTGCCCCGCCTGGAGAGACTCAAGTGCTTGATTCCATTGCAAAGCGTTCTCGCGAAACGGCGCAAATTCACCCCGTTTCAGGGAACCCTGAGTCGCGCCCCAAGCCAGCTCGCGGTATTGTCAGGCCAACCCGCCAGCAATCCCCACTCACTTCTCGCGACTCGGGGAACCTGAAGTCTGGTGACTCACCGCAGGATCTCTTCCAATGCTTCGCGCAGGCGGTCGATGTCACGATCGGTGACATGTAAGTGTGGGGCGATGCGAACCGAGTTGGCGCGCTGACTGATGAAGATGTTCCTCGCCTGCAACTTCGCCACCAGACCATCGGCATGGCCCGCGGGCAACTGGGCGCCGATCATATGCGGGCAGCGTTGCGACTCTTCCGGCAGGCGAAAGCCGAGTTGCTCCAGGTGCGCGGCGATCCGGCCGTTGATTTGCGCCAGGGACGCGGCGATATTGGCGATGCCCCAGGCGCGGATCTGCTCGAGCGCCGCGATGGCGCCCGGCAGGATGGTGGGCGTGCATTTCTCTCCAACATCGAAGCGGCGGGCGCCCGGCGCATAAGTCTCCGAATAGTCAGCCAGGGCGGCGAAATTCCGCGCATTGTCACGCGCCTGCCAACTCTCCTCGAGCGGCCGCGCGTCCCGCCATTGCTCCGCGACGTAGAGTAAGCCGGAGCCGTACGGACTTAGCAGCCACTTATAACCCGCAGCCACCAGGAAATCGGGCTTCACCTCGTCGAGACCGAGCGGCATGGCGCCGAGCGATTGCGTGGCATCCACCACAAGCGCGCTTCCTACATCGCGGCATGCTTGGCCGATTGGCGGTAAGTCGATCAGTGCGGCATTCGTCCAATGACAAGTCGACATGGCGACGACTTTCACCCTCTTGTCGAGGTTAGCGAGAATGGCCTGGGTCCAACCGCCACGTTCCGGCGCAGGAACGAAACTCAGCACCGCACCGGTCTTCCGGGCAACGGTGATCCATGGCAGGACGCCGCTGGGAAATTCTTCGGCAACTAACAGGATGCGATCGCCCGATTGCAGTCGCGGCTCAACGGCGCGCGCCGCCGTGCTCACGCCATAGCTGGCGGCAGGCACCACGGCGTACCCATCGTCGTCGCCACCAAACAGCTCCCGTGCGAGACGGCGCAAGGTCTCCGCATCCTCGAAGAAATCCGCCCCGGTGCGTTCCCATGGGTGGCTCTTCGCATCCACGCCGGAATGCAGACGCCTGCGGGATTCGCTCAACTGAGGCGAGTAATAAGCACAGTTGAAATAGGCGATATCATCCGGTATGTCGAATAAGTGCCGTTGTGACGGGAGAATCGTCATGTGATGTTCCATCTTAACCGAGGCGGCGCTCGGTTTATGCGAGCAGATGCATTTGGCAATATCGCGCCCGGGCGCGACCTGCTGGCCGGCCTACTGAAGAAACATTTGCCCTCGTGGACGTTTCGAGTGCCCGGGGGTTCGCCCGAACGAAATCGTCCGCGCGGCCTCAGTTAGCCGGATGGGCGGCGGCGGTCTGCGGGATGCGCCGCGCCAGTTGCAGGTTCGAATTCACCTTGCCATACCCGTAGCCGATCCGGAAGGGCAGCGGGCGCGCGCTGGGATCGTGGTACGCCTTCTGCAGATCGGACTGGATCAAATAGCGGAAGCTGCCGTAGGGCCGCGTGTACTCTCCGTAGAGCTGGACCTTCCAGACGTCGGGCGTAAAGAAATGGAAGGGGATGCCGGAATCGTCCTGCAACACTGCCTGGCTGTTGGCGAGGATCAGGCCGCGAATGATGGAGAACTCGTCGCGGTGGGTCATATAAGAGGTTGCCTTCAGCATCGTGACGGATCCCTGCAGCGCCGCCGAGTACTTGACGAACGGCTGGTTGGTCTTGAGGTGCTCGTCGTCCAGGTTGATGGTCAGATAGTACATCTGATGGAGCGACTGGTCTTCGTCGGATCGATAGGCGATCTGCAACCCCTTGTCGCCGTATGCCGTGCGCGGCCTAAAGCTGAGGTCGCGCTCGATCAGCTTGCCGTCGTCGTCCAGGCGCGTATAGCGGAAGCCAAGAATGGTATTGTGCCGGCGCACGAGCACCTCGAGGATGGGCAGTAGCAAACCGTCGGTGACTTGGCCGCGGAATTGGCGGTCCATTTCGCGCGTAATAAAGAAGCTGCGGCCGAGGACGGAGCCCATGGTGTCGCGGGTGGCGCGCAGGTAGCCCGCCAGATCCTGCTTCCGGCTGAGCTGCGCCAGGCTGGGCAGGGTCCCGGAAGGCTCGAGAGCCACCAGAACATAGGTGCTGTTGTTCGGAAAGCAGGCCGTGGCGTAGAGCGCGTCGGGACCACTGAAGGGGTAATAGACGACGGCGTCGCGGAGTGCAGCGTCCGACAACTCTGCCTTGCCGAAGCCCTGCATGCCGGGAATCATGGTGCGTTCCGCGGCATGCCAGGCGGCATCGAGCCGCGCCTGGTGGTCCTTCCAGGCTTCGTTTTGTTCCAGCTCCGCGAACGGGCTGCCGGCCTTGCCAGGCATACCTGCCAGGAAACGTGCGGTATCGTCGGCCTCGCGGTTTTCCGGTACCGGCACTGCCACAGCTACGGTGGGCGCGGCGGCCTTCTTGTCGTTTGCAGTCGCCTCAGGCGGGGCGGAGTGTCCGCAGCCAAGGGAAACGGTGGCAAAGGCGAACAGGGAAGCAGCCAGGAGGGAACTTCGATATTGTATGATCACGCGCAGCAGCTCTTTCGGTTTTGTTGGATTCTGCGACCCAGGCGTCGCGTTTTGCAACATGGCGCGGAAAGTGCTAATTCCATTGCAGTTCATAGTATTCTTCGACGCATACACCGTAGACTTTTTCAACACCAGACACTGTTGTTAAATTCAGCACCGTTGCACCTGCTTGATTCCACAACAGATAAAGAGGCAAAAAACACCGCTTCTTGGCCCTTGCCGTGCCCTACACAGAATCAGAAAGGATGGAAGCTCATGACAGTCATTCTGGTTCTGGTAACGTTCCTGACCTTCATCGTATTGGATTATTTCCTGAATCGCAAGAAGGCATTTGCGATATCTCCGGTGGCTAAGCCAATCGCGGCCGCCCCAGGGTTCGCTGCGGACTATATTGGCGGGTTCCACACACCTCAGCACGTGTCCTACCACCCCGGCCACACCTGGCTGGTGCAGGAGCGGAAGAACGTCGTACGGATCGGCGCGGACGAGTTCGCGGCAGCCCTGGCGGGACGGATCGAGAAGATCGAAATGCCCAAGCCGGGCCAGTGGGTTCGGCAGGGACAGAAGATCCTCTCGCTCTATCGCAATGGCGAGAGGACCGAGATGGTATCGCCCACCGAAGGCGAAGTGATGGCGATGAACCCTGAAGTAGCCGGCAACCCGGCGCTGCTGCGCAGCGACCCGTACGGCAAGGGCTGGTTGCTCACGATCAACGTTCCGGACGAGGAGAACACGACGCGCAATCTGATTCCAAAGAGCCTGGTGCATGACTGGATGCGGTTGGCCGTGGATCGCCTGTACAGCCACCAACCGATGCTGGCCGGCGCCGCAGCCGCCGACGGTGGACGTCCGGCAGAGGATCTGCTGGCCGAAGTGCCGGGTTCCAACTGGAAGCAGACGACCGCGGAGTTCTTCCTCACTGCATAACGGCCGCGACGCGAGACGGCCTGGCGTGAAGGGATAGCGATGTCGCTTCCATCCATAACCTATTGAAATCGCACGTCCCGTCGACGCCCGAGACGCCACAGGGCTGGTCTCCGAGCTGCCCTCACGCCAGGAGCAACCCGTCCAGGGCTGGGCGAGCCGAAATTGAATTTCGACGATGTCGCAGCCGAAAGAGGCGCACGCCGGCAAGCACGGTCGCCCTACCCGCCTTCGCTGGCTCGGCTACCGGGCCGCGAGTTCCGACAAGCGGGCATAGCCCAGAGCCCCACCAAGCCCTGGTGGCAAAAATCGACGCCCAAACCACCTCAATCGTCCAAGATTCTTTCCGATTTCAAATCCATCTTTGTTTTCACTAACCAGTACTGTAATTTTTTTCTACACATTGCCGTCAATCTCTGCTAAAACAGAGTTAGAGGCCCGGATATGCCTAGAGCAATTCTCTATGACAGTACCCTCTGCATAGGCTGCAGGGCTTGTGAGGGCGCGTGCGCCAAGCGTTGGGGCCTCCCGTACAACGATAAAGTCGCTGCCGAGGAAACGATCTCTGCGCATAAGCTCACTACCATAGTGACGCATGGTGACCACTTTTGCCGCAGATTGTGTATGAACTGTCTACAGCCCGCGTGCGCCTCAGTCTGTCCGGTCGGCGCATTGCAGAAAACTGCGCTAGGGCCAGTGACTTATGACGCAGCGAAATGCATCGGTTGTCGGTATTGTATGCAGGCTTGCCCGTTCCAGGTGCCGACATACGAATGGTCTAGTCGGCTGCCGCGAATGCGCAAGTGCGACATGTGCTCAGCGCGCCAGAGCGGCGGCAAGCTGACCGCGTGTGCCGAAATCTGCCCCACAGGCGCGACGTTCAATGGCGAGCGGAACGCGCTGATCGCCGAGGCGCGCTCCCGGCTGGCGGCCAAGCCAGACCAGTATTACCAGAAGATCTACGGACTATCCGAGGTCGGCGGCACGTCGGTGTTCTTCCTCTCCGCAGTGCCTTTCGAGCAGATCGGCCTGCGCACGAATGTGCCGCGCGAGCCACTGCCGATGCTGACATGGCGGGTCCTCGAACTGCTGCCGGACGTGGTCTCGACGGGCTCGGTGCTGCTTGGCGGCATCTGGTGGATCACGAACCGCCGGGCCGAGGTCGCCCGTAAGGAGGGTCCGCACAAATGATGGCGGGGGTGCCCAAGCGGCTTCCCAGGATCACGGTGTGGCGCGCGATCTTTGCGGCCATTCTCCTCAGTGGCGCGTATGCGACGTATCTGCGCGTTGTATACGGGCTGGGTGGCTCGACCAACCTGAGCGACAAATTTCCGTGGGGCCTATGGATCGGCTTCGACGTGATGTGCGGCGTGGGCCTGGCGGCCGGCGGCTTCACGCTGGTAGCGATGGTCCACATTTTCAATATCAAACAATACCGCCCCGTGCTGCGCCCGGCTATTCTGACCGCGTTCCTGGGTTATCTCCTGGTGACGCTGGGCCTGCTGTACGATGTTGGGCGGCCGGACCGGATGTGGCATCCGCTGGTGATGTGGAATCCGCACTCGGTGATGTTCGAGGTGGCTTGGTGCGTGACGCTATACAGCACGGTGCTGTTCCTGGAGTTTCTGCCGATCGTTTTCGAGCGCTTCGGCCTGCATAAGCCGATCGAATGGATTCACCGCATCTCGGTGCCGATGATGATTCTGGGCGTGCTGCTGTCGACCCTGCACCAGAGTTCGCTCGGCACCTTGTTTCTGATCGTGCCGGAGAAGCTGTATCCGCTCTGGTATACGCCGGTGCTGCCGCTGCTGTTCTTCGTGTCGGCGATTGCGGTCGGCCTGGCAATGACGATTTTCGAATCCTGGCACAGCGCCCGTGCTTTCGGGCGGGCGCTCGAACTGCCGCTGCTGGCCAGCATCGGGCGCGTGCTCGCGGTGGCGATGAGCGTGTATCTCTGGATTCGCTTTCTCGACCTGCTGCATCGCGACGCCTTCGGTCTGCTGCTACGAAACCGGACCGAGACCTGGCTGTTCCTGCTCGAAATCGCGCTGGGGGTGGTTCCCACCGCGCTTCTCTACCAGGCGCGCATCCGCCGCAGCCCGGCGGCACTGTACGTGTGCGCGGTGATGGTGGTGTTCGGCTTCATCGCCAACCGGCTGAACGTGGGCATCACGGGCCTGGAGGCGGGCAGCGGGACGCATTACATTCCGAAGTGGAGCGAAGTGGCCGTTACGCTCTCGCTGGTGGCCATCGGTTTCGCAATCTTCCGCGTGATCGGGCAGTACTTCCCCGTTTTTGAGGCGCACTCGACTGAGCCGGCGCCGGCAACGAGGGAAGTGAAGGAGGCCGACCCACTTTCCGTCGGATGACTTTTCTCCGCTCAATCCGGCTTGGACTCGCGGCCAAACTCGCGGTCGCGGTGATCGTCAGCACGGCTGCGTTTTTCACATCGTTCGGCTTCGTTAATCTCGGTGTGGAGCGCCGTCAATCGGAGGGTCTGATGGTGCAAGCGGCCGACCGGGTGGCCGACATCATCCTGCGCAGCACGCGCTACGACATGATGCGCCACGACCGCGACGCGCTCTACAACGTGTTGCAGGAAGTGGGCAGCGAGCCCGGCATTCAGCGCATCCGCATTTTCAATCGCGATGGGCACATCATGTTTTCGACCGAAGCGCGCGAGATCGACACGACGGTGGATAAGTCGGCCGAAGCCTGCTACGGCTGCCACGCGCAATCGCAGCCGCTCACCAGGCTGAACCGGCCCGACCGCGCGCGTCCGTTTTGGGATAAGCAGGGCCATCACCTGATCGCCGTGATCCGTCCCATCACGAACGCGCCGGAGTGTTCGAGCGCCGCCTGCCACGTGCACGACGCCGGCCAGCGCGTGCTGGGCGTGGTGGACGCGCAGTTATCGCTCGCCCCGGTGGACGCGCAGATCGCGCAGAACCAGGCATCGCTCGGGTGGTTTCTGCTGGGCGGGATCGTGCTCGGCTCGGGCCTGGCAGTGGCGTTCATCTGGATCGTCGTCTATCGACCGGTGAAGGAACTGATCGATGGCACGCACCGGGTGCGCGCGGGCGATTTGAATTACCGGTTGCCGGTGCGCTCGGACGACGAACTGGGCGATCTGGCCGCCGGATTCAATAAGATGACCACGGAAGTGGCGGGCGTGCAGGCAAAGATTGAAGAGCAGGTGCGGCGCAAGACGGCGGAGATCGAGCGCATCCACCGCACGCTGCTCAGTTCGGAAAAGATGGCGTCGATCGGCAAACTCGCGGCAACCGTCGCGCATGAGATCAACAACCCGCTGTTCGGCATCCTGACTTATGCGCGGCTGGTGGAGCGCGGGGTACTGAAGAGCGACATACCGAATCGCAACGAGATGGCCGAGCAGTTACAAACCATCGAGCGCGAAAGTAAGCGTTGCGGCGAGTTAGTAAAGAACCTATTGACGTTTTCGCGGCAGAAGCCGAGCGAGCGCGAGCCGAACGATTTGAACACTATCGTCGGCCACGCGGTGCTGTTAGTGAAACACAAGCTGGAGATGCAGAACATCGAGTTAGTGGAGAGCTTTGCCGAAGGCCTGCCGCCGGTCGATTGCGATGCCAACCAGATGCAGCAAGTGGCGCTGGTGTTGATGGTGAACGCATCGGAGGCGATGCCCTCCGGCGGGCGGCTCGAGGTGATTACCGAACTCGATGCGGACACCGGCGAAGCGGCGCTGTGCGTGAAGGACACCGGGTACGGCATTCCGGCGGAAGTGTTGCCGCGCATCTTCGATCCGTTTTTTACGACTAAGGAAGATCAGAACCGCACCGGCCTCGGATTGGCCGTGGCGCATAGCATCGTGGAACAGCACGGCGGGGAGATCCGGGTGAATTCGACACCGGGTCAGGGGACGGAATTTCGCGTGGCGCTGCCGCTGAGCGCGGCGGCCACGGCAGCGACCAAGTAGCCAGCAGAGTTACGGAGGATAGGAATGGCAGCGGTAGTGGACGGTACGGCGGCGGTAAAGACCAAGGGAAGAATCCTGATCGTGGACGACGAGTTAGTCGTGCGCGATTCGCTGGGTAAGTGGTTCACCAGCGAAGGTTACACCGCGCGGCCAGTGGGCAGCGGGCGCGAAGCGCTCGAAGTGATTCAGCAGGCGGAGTTCGACATCGCGCTGCTCGATATCAAGATGCCTGGCATGGACGGCATGGAGCTACAGGCGCGGCTGCACGAAGCCGACGCGGATCTCTCGGTGATCGTGATGACCGGCTACGCGTCGGTCGATACGGCGGTGCAGGCGTTGAAGCACGGCGCCTACGATTACATCACGAAGCCGGTGGATCCGGACGAGCTGTCGCACCTGGTCGAGAAGGCGCTCGAGCACAAGCGCACGCGGCGCGAAGTGGTGCGGCTGCGCGAGAACTTACTGGAGGTTTCGCCCGGCCTCGAACTGATCGGTAAGAGTCCGGCCATGAAGAAGGTGGTCGAACTGATCGAAATGGTGGCGCCGACCGAAGCCACGGTACTTATCACGGGCGAAAGCGGTACGGGCAAGGAAGTGGTGGCGCGGGCGATTCACTCGGCCAGCCCACGGCGCTACATGCCGATGGTGACGATTCATTGCGGCGCACTTACCGAAACACTGCTCGAAAGCGAGTTATTCGGCCACGAGAAAGGCTCTTTCACAGGCGCGCAGTACCGCAAGAAGGGTAAGTTCGAAGTAGCCGACGGCGGGACCGTGTTTCTGGACGAAATCAGCGACATCAGCCTGCGCACGCAGACCGATTTGCTGCGTGTTTTGCAGGAGAAAGAGATCACGCGAGTAGGCGGGAATCAGACCATTAAGGTGGACTTTCGCGCCATCGCCGCGACTAACAAGAACCTGGAGGGTCTGGTCAAGGACGGCGTTTTCCGGCCCGATCTCTATTACCGGTTGCACGTCTTTTGTATCGACCTGCCGAGCCTGCGCGAACGCAAGGAAGACATTCCGCTGCTGGTGAACCACTTCCTGAATAAGTACTCGATGGCGACCAGCCGGCCGGCGCCGCTGATCGGCGGCGAGGCGTTGAACCTGCTGATGCGGCACGACTGGCCGGGCAATGTGCGCGAACTCGAAAACGCCGTCGAGCGCGCACTGGTGGTCAGCCGGGGGCCGGAAATCCGCGCGGCCGATTTCTCATTTCAACTCGACGACGACGTGCCCAAGGGCGGGCAGACGCTCGAAGACGTCGGACGCGCGCACATCGAGCGGGTGCTGCGGGAGACGCAGCACAACCTGTCGCGCGCGGCGCGTATCCTCGACATCGACCGCACTACGTTGTATAACAAGCTGCGGCGCTACGGTCTGCGGTGAAGCCGATTCAACTCGTTCCCTTATCCGGCGCGGGCGGCAATGGGTTCACCCAGGAACCGGCGCTCGACTTGCTCGAATACCTGGCGGCGGGCTTGGCGCGCGCGTTTCGTGTGCCCTGCCGTGTCAGTTCGCGGAGTGTCGAACTAGGCTTTGCTTTGGACGGGCGCCGCGGCCAGTACTATTCGAGCGCGATTCTGCAGGAGTTAGAGCGCGCGGCCGACGTTGACGCGCGCATCTTAGGCGTCACTTCGTGTGACTTATACGTGCCCGTGCTAACTTTCGTTTTCGGCGAGGCTCAGTTAGACGGCGCCTGCGCGGTAGTGTCGACCGCGCGCCTGTCGGAACCATTCTATGGTTTGCCTCGCCGCGACGACTTATTGCGCGAACGACTGCTTAAAGAAGCTATCCATGAGTTAGGACACACATTCGGCCTGAGACACTGCCAGGACTGGCGCTGTGTAATGGCCTCCAGCCACGCGGTGGAACGGTTGGATGTCAAGACGGCGGACTTCTGTTCGCGGTGTCGAAAGCCGGTGTTTCAGAATGGGTTTTGGTAGGGGGGGCAATGGTGGGGCATGCTTTAGCTTGCCGGTCAGGTCATCAAGTCTCCCCGAACGCGCCCCAAAAGGATGGGAGGCATCAGCCGATCGGGAGGGTATGGAGTAGAAGCCCAAGGAAATGAACAGGAGCAGGACGGTTCTATTATGGCTAAAGGAATCCCCAGCAAACGCGCCCTGGACGTGCTGAACCGAGCCAGCGAGGTCAAGAGCGAGATCGATTTCTGCGGCGAAGACGGCGGCCTGCAAAAAGAGATGTACCGGTTCGCCGAATGGTTGGGGGATCACCTCCGCTTGGAGTTGCAGCGCGAGGCTTGGGAGGATCCCGTGTTGGAGATGGACGCGGAGGGAGTGGCCCTCTACCTGCACGCGGCGTCATGGCAGTTGCCTGATGAGGAGGACGAGTATGCTGCGTTCTCGTTTTTCTGGCCCAATCTGTTTTCCGAGGCGCCGTGCGTACAACTCTGCCTTCCGGCGGGGGAGGTGTTCGCGGAGCGCGGTGGGCTACTCACCAGGCTTCGGCCAAAGCTTATACGAAGCGGGTTTACGGACTCTTACGAGGGCGAAGGCGATCCCGCTCCGGAGTGTCCCTTGTGGAAGAACATCCGCCTTGAAGAGTTCCACGGGGAGTCGGGCTTTGATCTGGATTCATTTGTTGCGGCGATTATCGACGGTTTCCGGGGCTTGATGGAGGTCGAACCGCTAATCGAGGATGCTTTTCGGTCGCTGCCGAAGAAGCCGATACCAGTTCCATCGGAACGCCACCTCAAGACAATCGCATTCCTGGACACCGAGTGTGAGGGTTCGGGGACCGAGCGGCGGATGACCGAGCTTGCCATCGTAAACGTCGCTTACGACGCGGAGGGAGATGAGGTCGTCGGCATTCTCGAGGAGTACTGCATGAACTTCGGTGACGCACTGGACACGACCAGAGCCCGCGGCGTGTTGGAAAGGGCGGACTTCATCGTAGCCCATAACGCCTTTGTCGCCGACAGACCGCTGGTGGCCAGATATCTGCCAGGAGCGGAGAAACTGCCGTGGCTTTGCTCTTATAGGGGAATAGAGTGGAAGCGACTGCTGGGAGTCCAGAGCGAGAGCCTTCAAGTCCTCATGGGCAAAGCGGGCCTTCGGTACCAGCAAGACCACCACGCCCACCCGGATGCCCGTGACCTGAAAAACTTGCTCGCCCTCAAGCGTAAGGACCGTACCTACCTGGGGCGTTTGCTTGACGGCTCTGAAGCGGAAAGCTGACCTAACTCGTTCGCGAATCAGGCAACCCGCTTGTGCTTTAGCTTAGGCCTGCCAGCGCTGATGTCGATTTCCACTTTCAGGCCGGCGGCGGCGACCATGTTCACCAGGGTGTCGATTGTGAACAGGCCAATCTTGCCGCGTATCAGATTCGAGATTCGCGGCTGAGACACACCCATGAGTTTGGCCGCACGAGATTGAGTGATCTTTCGCTCCTCGATATAGCCGGTCAGAGCCATCATCATCTTGGCGCGGATTCGTAGGTTCTCCGCTTCGGCGGGCGGAAATCCGCAATCCACGAAGACGTTCTCATTGCCCTTTGTCACTCTCATCACTTCCGCCTCTCCATCAATTCACGGTAGCGCTTCTGCCCTAGCTCTAAGTCGAGTGGCGACGTCTTACGCGTCTTCTTGGCGAAGACGTGCAATACATAAATCGCGTCTTCGATCTTGGCCACGTAGAAGACGCGATACTCGCCCTGAGCGCTCACTCGAATCTCGATGACTCCACTGCCAACGGCCGGCATCGGCTTCCAATCACCGGCGGAACGGCCAGCCTGAACCAAACTCAACTGATAGCCGATTTCGCGGCGAGCCGCGTCCGGAAAGCGCCGGAGGCGGTCGCGGCTATCCCCGAGCCACCGAAGCGGTTTGGCGCCGGCCATCATCCATTACGATTATACAGAATGTTTATAACGGAAGCGGATCTATCCGTCAATACCGGTGCAGCCAGCGGGCCTTGTCGATGACTTTGGCGGCGTTGGGGAGGAAGGCTTCTTCCAGGGGGGGGCTGAAGGGGACTGGAGTGTCGGGGGCGGTGACGCGGACGATGGGGGCGTCCAAGTACTCGAAGACGGATTCGGAGATGGTGGCGGCGAGTTCGCCGGCCATACCGGCGGTGCGGGTGTCTTCGTGGAGGAGGAGCACCTTCGAGGTGCGCTTGACGCTCTCGCAGACGGTCTCGCGATCGAGCGGGAGGAGCGTGCGGAGATCGACCACTTCCATCTCGATGCCTTCGGCGGCAAGGGTTTCGGCGGCATCGAGCGCGACCCAGACCATGGCGCCGTAAGTGACTACAGTAAGATCGCGGCCAGGGCGGGCGATGCGGGCCTTGCCGATGGGGACGGTGAAATCGCCCGCGGGCAGGTCCTCTTTGATGCGGCGGTAGAGAGCTTTGTGCTCGAAGAAAATCACCGGATCGTTGTCGCGCACGGCGGACTTGATGAGACCCTTGGCGTCATAGGCGGTGGCGGGACAGACGACTTTAAGACCGGGGGTCTTGACGAACCACATCTCGGGATTCTGCGAGTGGAAGGGGCCACCGTGAATGCCGCCACCAGAGGGCGCGCGCACCACCATGGGGACGGCTGCGCCCCAGCGATAACGGCACTTAGCGGCGAAATTGACGATCTGATCGAAGCCACAGGTGATGAAATCGGCGAACTGCATTTCGGCCACGGGGCGCAGGCCCATAAGTCCGGCACCAATGGCGGCGCCGACGATGCCAGCTTCGGAAATAGGAGTATCTACGACGCGGCGCTCGCCGAAGTGTTCGATAAAACCGGCGGTAACTTTGAAAGCACCGCCATAAGTGCCGATATCTTCGCCGATCAGGAACACGCCGGGGTCGCGTTCCATCTCTTCCCAGAGTCCTTCGCGGATAGCTTCCAAGTAAGTGGTTGGCATGAGTTACTCGCCGTCGTAGACTTGACCGGAAAGGGTAGCGGGGTCTGGAAATGGGCGCTCGTCGGCCCAGGCGACGGCGGCGTCGACCTCCTGGTGGACTCGGGCGTGGACGGCGTCGATGGCGGCGCGGTCGTCCCAACCGTTTTCGATCATCCGTTGTTCTAAGCGGAGGATGGGGTCGCGCTTGGCCCACTCTTCGAAGAGGGCGGGCGGCACATACTCGGCGGCATCGTGCGCGGAGTGGCCGGTCATGCGGAAGGTCTTGCACTCGAGCAGGTAGGGGCCGTGGCCGGCGCGGGCGTGGGCGACAGCGCGGCCGGTGGCGGCATAGACGGCGAGAACGTCGTTGCCATCGACGATTTCGGCGGGCATGCCGTAGGCAGGGCCGCGATCGGCGACGTTGGCGCATGCCATCTGGCCAGAGAGCGGAGTCGAATAGGCGTACTGATTGTTATTGCAAACGTAGACCACGGGGAGCTTGAGGACGGTGGCCATGTTGACGCCTTCATGCCAATCGCCGCGACTTGTGGAACCGTCGCCGAAGTAACTGAAGGCGATGCCATTGGTGCCGCGATACCGGAGCGCCAGGGCGACGCCAGCGGCCACGGGCACGCTGGCGGCAAGCGCGCTGATGATGGCGACCAGGCCGGCGCTCATATCGCCCATATGCATGTTGCCATCGCGGCCGCGGGTGAGGCCGTCGACGCGACCCATGTACTGGGCGAAGATGCGGCCGAGCGGAATGCCGCGAATGAAGAAGACGGCCATATCGCGATGGCTGGGCAGGAGCACGTCCTCGGGGAGGGAGTGGAGCGCGCTGCCGACGGGGATGGCTTCCTGGCCGCGACCGACGTAGACGCCGCCGAGGATTTTGCCCTGGCGGTAGAGCTTGCGCTCGATGCGGTCCTCGGTTTCGCGCATGAGGGCCATGAAATAGAGCATGCGCCGCGCCAGTTCGGCCTGCGCGGCGGAGTTGGCCGGAGCGGGTTCGGATTCGGACGGGCAAGCAGGAGTAATGCTCATCGGGCGGGGCCTCACGGTACGTTGCAAGGGCTAGTATAGCGAATTTGCGGGCGCGAGCCGGAACGGGCCCCTGCGGCACGAAGTTCCCGGCCGTGTTCATTGGGTTCAAACGGCTTATCGGCTTTCCCCTGGCGTTTGCAACCGCTCGTGAGTGCACCCGGCAGTGACCGGACTGGCGGATCGGATGAGGTACGCGTGATGCTAAGATCGCGGCATGGGAAACCACATTGCAGCCCTGGTTCTGGCGCTGGCCGCGGTGGGCCAGATCGGGCTGGCTCAGGCCGCGAACGCGCCGGAAGACCTCGCCAGGCAGACGATAACTCGGCTCGTGGACGGTAAGTACGACGATCTCTATCAGTCGTTCTCACCCGAGATGCGCGCGGCGCTCCCGGTCGCTGCATTGAAATCCGGCGTCGGCCCACAGGTGAACGCCCTGGGGAAGTTGCTCGAAACGCGCCCACCGGCCATCCAGCAAATCGGCGGCAACACCGTGCTGATCGTGCCGGCGAAGTTCCAGGCCATGTGGATCGATTTCACGATCTCGGTGAATGGCGCCGGCCAGGTGTGCGGTCTCTATATGAAGCCCGGCCAAGCGCCGGCTTCGGACTGGCAACCGCCCGCATACAGCAGGCCGGATTCGTTCAGCGAGCGCGCTTTCACCGTTGGCACGGGCGAGTGGAAACTGCCCGGCACGCTGACCATCCCACGGTCGCGGACGCCGGTGCCGGGCGTGGTGCTGGTGCACGGCTCCGGACCGGGGGATCGCGACGAGACCATATTCGGCAACAAGCCTTTCCGGGACATCGCGGAAGGATTGGCCTCGCGGGGCATCGCCGTGCTCCGCTATGAGAAACGGACCAAAGAGTACGGCGCGAAGATGGCGCAAATGCGCAATCTGACGGTCGAGGAAGAGACCGTCGAGGACGCCGTCGCCGCGGCCAGCCAGTTACGCGCCGTGCCGGGCATCGATGCCAAGCGCGTCTTCCTGCTGGGGCACAGTCTGGGTGGGAACCTGATACCGATGATGCTGGCGCAGGCGCCGCAAGCGGCCGGCGGCATCGCGCTCGCCGGGGAAGCGCGAGCCTTCGAAGATGTCACGCTCGATCAATTCGAGTACTTCCTATCGCTGCCCGGTGGCGACACTCCCGAAGCCCGCAAGCAACTCGAAGAGACCCGCAAGGCGGTGGCGGCGATCAAGGCGCTGCAGCCGGGCCACGAAGAGGGACCGCCCATCTTCGGAGCCTGGCCGCATTACTGGGTCGATCTGCGCGCTTACAGTCCAATTGCGCAAGCCGCGAAGAGCGCGCGGCCGCTACTGATTCTGCAAGGCGAGCGCGACTACCAGGTGACGATGAAGGACTTCCGGATATGGCAGGCTGCACTAGGCGGACGCGCGAATGTCACGCTGAAGAGCTATCCGGCGCTGAACCATCTGTTCATTGCAGGCCAGGGCAAGAGTACGCCGGCGGAATACGCCGCGCCCGGGCACGTGTCGGCCGAAGCGATCGACGACGTGGCACGCTGGGTTCTCGCGCACTGACGCCGATCCTGGTGAGTGAGATCGCCGGAGGGACGGCGTAGGCTCCGGCTCGGTTCTCGGATGGGACATTTGCCGCTCGGCACGTTCGATCGCGCACGGGCAAAGGCCGACGGAACACAGAAGCCGTAAGGCGCCCGACGCCCCGCGCGCCTTCCCGTTGCATGTGCGGCGGCGCATCTGCGAAACTTGTCAAAGCATGCTTGCACGAATTTGGTTACCTCTGCTGGGGTTGGCTTCGTTTGCTTCGGCGCAGAATGCGGCGCTCGCGGCGCGCGAGAAGTTCACTTACAGCATCGAATGGCGGCTGATCACGGCCGGAAGATTGCACCTGGAGCGGCTGCAGGCGGGCGCCTCCTCGCAGATCAATTTCCGGATGGAATCGGCCGGACTGGTCTCGAAACTGTTCAAGGTGGCGGACGACTACAGCGCGAATTTCAATCGGGACGGCTGTGTCGAATCGACGACACTGGTTTCGGAAGAAGGCAGCCGGCGGCGGGACACGCGGATCATCTTCGATGGCGCGAGACACAAGGCGAGCTACGTGGAGCGCGATCGCAACAAGAACATCACGCTGCAGTCGCACGAGATCGACACGCAACCCTGCGTGCGGGACGTGGCCGGCGCGCTGTTCTATCTGCGCACGCTGAACATGGAACCGGGGCAGAGCATCAACGTGGCGGTGAGCGACGGCAAGAAGAGCGTGGTGGCGAAAGTGGAAGCGCAGAAGCGCGAGGACGTGAAGACCCCGGAAGGCGTCTTCCACACCATCCGCTATGAGGCTTACCTGTTCGACGGCGTGCTNNAAGCTGCCGGTGCAGATCCGGGTGCGGATGCAGTTCGCCATCGGGACGATTTCGCTGCTACTCGAAAAGCACGAATAGGGACACGGCGATCCCATAAGCGGACAGCGGGGCGCGGCGCGTCCACCAGTTTTCAATAGTTTACCGGCGGCGATTCGCTTGCAGTGCCACAGGCCTATGCAACTCTGGCAGGACATTCGCTACGGCGTGCGCACGCTGCGCAAGTCGCCCGGGTTCACGCTCACCGCCATCTTTACGCTGGCGCTGGGAATCGGCGCCACGACGGCGAACTTCAGCATTTGCGACGCGATGCTGTGGAAGCCGCTGCCGGTGCCCAACCTGAGCCGGTTGAGCATGGTGCTGGAACGCCTGCCGGGCCAGCCGAACGAGTGGCAGGCGATCTCTCCGGCCGACTTCGGCGACATACGGCAGCAGCAGACGGCATTTCAGGACGTCGCGGCATGGGATAGCGAGTCGAGCAATCTGGCCGGTAACGGCGCGGCGCCGGAGCGGGTGAGCCGGTACATCGTAACGGCGAATTTCTTCGGGCTGATCGGCGCGCGGCCGGCGCTGGGGCGGACGTTCGCGGCCGACGAAGAGCAGTCCGGGCATGAGCGGGTGGTGGTGTTGAGCGACGCGCTGTGGCGGCGGCGGTTCGCCGGGGACCCGTCCATCGTCGGCCGCGACATCCGGATCAACGACGAAGAGTACAGGAGTTTCCTCAGATTTTTG
>PMKM01000038.1 GCA_003157745.1 Bryobacterales bacterium
GCCGGCTTGGCTATCTCGAACGATGGCAAGACGCTGGTGGTGGTGAATTACTATAACGACTCGATCGCGGTGTTCAGCGGCGGCTACGGCAATTGGGTGAAGACGGCCGATCTCGACCTGCGCCCCGGCAAGAGCGACCCGGCGAAGAGCGGCATACCAGGCGGCGAGTATCCGTTCTGGGTGAGTGTGACGGGTAACGGCGCGGGCGCGACAGCGTATGTCTCGAGCGTGCGGGACCGCGAGATCGTGGTGGCGAGCCTCGCTGGAACGGCCGCGGTAACGGCCCGGATACCGGTCAAGGGCCAGCCGAATAAGATGACGCTGAACGCCGCGCAGACGCTGCTCTACGTCGCCGAAGACCAATCGGACACGGTGGAAGTAATCGATACGGCGAAAAACGCGATCGTCGAGACCATCTCGGTAATCGCTCCCCCTCTCATTGTGCCGGCCGCGCTCGAGCGGTTCACGGGGGCGAACCCGAACAGCGTGACGCTATCGCCGGACGAAAAGCAACTCTATGTAACGAATGGAAATCTGAATTCGATCGCGGTCGTGGCGCTGGGCGGAACCAATAGCAACGACCAGGTGGTGGGTCTGATTCCGACCGGCTGGTACCCGAACTCGGTGAGCTTCAGCGGCGATGGCGGGACGGTGTACGTGGTCAACGGTAAGTCACCCACGGGAGCCGACGACGGCTTCTGTTATGGGGGCTACGGGCCGCCGAACTCGCACAACTGCATGGGATCGAACCAATATAGTCCGCAGTTGACCAAAGCCGGCTTCCAGATCTTCCCGCGCCCCAGCGCGGCGCAGCTTCTGACGCTGACCGCGCAGGTTGCGATCAACGACCGGTTCTCGAGCACCGAAAGCGATAGCGATGCCGCGGTGATGGCGGCCGTCCGCCAGGGCGTGCGGCATGTGATCTTCATCGTCAAGGAGAACCGCACTTACGACCAGATCCTGGGCGACCTCGAAATCGGCAATGGCGATCCCGATCTGACCGAGTTCGGCGAGGTGGTGACGCCGAATCAGCATAGCCTCGCCAGGAACTTCGTCACGCTCGATAACTTCATGGACACCGCCGAAGTCAGCTATGACGGCTGGTCGTGGACCACTTCGGCCAGCGCCACCGACATGGTGCAACGCCAATACCCGGTGACCTACGCGTCACGGGGCCTCGCGCTCGATTCGGGAGGGTTGAATCGCAACGTGAACGTTGCCTATCCGACCGTCGGCGAGCGCCAGGCCGCCAGTCCTCTGACGCCGTCCGATGCCGATCTGCTGCCCGGCGGGGCCGACGTTTCCGCGCCCGATGGACCGAACAACGAAGTGGGCACCGGCTATTTGTGGGACGCCGCGCTGAGGGCGAATCTCTCGGTTCGTAACTACGGCTTCTTTATAGACGGTCTCCGCTATTCCACTCCGCCGCTGATTCCTCTGGTCCGCGACCCGGCGTCCACGGGCACGATCGTTGCCTTCCCCTCGAGTGCTTCCCTCGCCCCGCGCACCGATCTGTTCTTCCGCGGCTTCGATAATTCGTTGCCGGATTACTACCGCTACACCGAGTGGGCGCGCGAGTTCGACAACAATTACCTCGTGCCGGCTGGCCGTTCGCCGAAACATGAGTCGGAGGGCGGCGAAGCAACACGGCCCAAACCGAGAACTGTCGGCCTGCCTGCGTTGAGCCTGATCCGCTTCATGCACGATCANNCGCAGGACGGCGGCGACCACGTCGATTCGCACCGCAGCACGGCGTTCGTCGTGGGCGCCTACGTAAAGCAGGGCGCGTTGGTTTCCACCCAATACAATACGCTCGACTTTCTGCGCACCATCGAAGAGGTGCTGGGCATCCCGCCAATGAACCTGAACGACGCGCTGGCCAGGCCCATGACCGATATCTTCAGCACAGCGCCGTTGGCGTGGAGCTTTACCGCCACGCCTTCCACGCTCCTTTACGCCACGCGACTGCCGCTGCCTGCCAAGTCCGCTGGTGTGATCGTACCGATGTCGACCCACAACGCGAAGTACTGGGCCAGGGTCACGAAGGGGATGAACTTCAAGGACGAAGATCAGGTCGATCCGCTCGATTTCAACCACATCCTCTGGAAGGGGCTGATGGGCAACCGGCCGTATCCCGCCAAGGCGACCGGACTGGACCTGCGCCAGAACCGCGCGGAACTCCTGGCGCGATACCGCCAGTCTCTCAAGCAAAAGACCGCGCCGGCGCTGAAGGCGGCGAATTAAGCGGGCGTGAGTGCTCACTGTATCCATGAAACGAGAATCCAACCCGCAAGGAGTTTTGCGTAACATGAAAACGCGTCTTTTCTTCCCATTCACTCTGGCTCTGTTATGTGTGCCGTTCGTCGCGGCGCAGTCCGCCGATAACACCGAGCTGAAGCAGGTGATCGTTTTCGGGCGTCACAGCGTGCGGTCGCCACTCGAGCCCAACAGCGTGCTCGATACGTTCTCCGCCCAACCGTTCCCCACCTTCAGCGTTGCGCCGGGCTACCTGACCGCGAATGGCGCCACCCTCGAGACGATTCTCGGCGGCTACTACCGTCTCTGGTTCACCGGGGAAAAGCTGCTGACCGGCAACGACTCCGCCGACGCATCGCTCGTCTATTTCCGCGCCAACGTGATCGAGAGAACCATCGCCACCGCGCAGGCCTTCGCCGTTGGCATGCTGCCGGCGGCCACGGTGAGCGTCAACCACTACGGCCCGGCCGAGAGCGACCCGTTGTTCGATCCCGTCGGCGCGCACGTCGCGCGGATGAATCAGCAGATGGCGGTCGCCGCCGTGGCGGGACGTTTCGGCGACAACCCTCAGGCGTTGGCCACCGCCTACGCTCCGGAGCTCGCTCTGGCGCGCTCGGTCCTGTTCAACTATTCCCTCGCCGCAACTCCGGCGCCGCCAACCCCGGATGGCAAAGTGGATGTCACCGCGATTCCCTTCACCTTTGCCCCGGGTGGCCAGTCCGGTTGGACGGTAGACCCGGGAGGACTGGGGACGGTGCTGCTGGCCGTCGATCCTTTCGTCATGGAGTATGCGGACGGGCTCCCGGCTTCCGATGTCGGTTGGGGCCAATTGAACGCCGCCGGCATCAGTCAGATGTTGCGCTTGTATAGCTTGGGACTCGATCTCCCATGCCGCACGCCCTACCTGGACAAGGTGCAGAGTTCCAACCTGGCTTCGCACGTGGAGCGCTCCATGCTGCAGGCAGCCACCGGGAACGCGATACCCGGCGCGCTCGGGACTCCCGCGACTAAGATGATCGTCCTGATCGCGTCCGACGCCCAGATCGTCGGCCTCGCCGGCATTTTCGGCCTGGACTGGGTCCTGCCGGGATATCAACCCAACTACTGCGCGCCGGGCGGCGCCCTGGTGCTCGAACTGCGCCAGTCGCAGACCACCGGAGAGTACGTCGTCCGGGCGTCTTACGTCGCGCAGACGTTGGACCAGTTGCGCAATCGCACTGCTTTGACGCTTGCCGCGCCGCCGGCCAGCGCCCCGGTGTTCATTCCGGGCTGTAGCGGCCGCAATGCAACTTACGACTGCCCGCTGACGGATTTCGTGCGGGTGGCGAAGCGGGTGATCGATCCCGAGTCGGCCGACCTGACGAACTAACCCAGCTTCCGCTTTGCGCAGCGAGTTCTTCGCCGTTCCTACGATGTAGCGCCGCCCGCCTGCGCGCAGAAACTCGCCGTTGTCTTCGCCGGCCACGCCGCGATCCATCACCCAGATGCGGCTGGCCCGGCCGTAGAGCCCTTCGACGCGTTCGAGCATCTCTTCCAGCGTGGTCGCATCGTGGCGATTGCCGGCGAAGATTTCGTAGCCCAGCGGCATGCCGCAGCGGCTCACCACCAGGGCGACGTTGACCTGCTTGCAGTCTCCACGACGATCCCGTGAATAACCCCGCTGCGCTTGCGGGTTTCTCTCCGCCTGACCTTCAAAGTAAGTACTCGTGACATCGTATAAGAGTAAGTCGTACTCGAGTCGGAATAACTCTCCGAGTTTCTCCTTCAGGTGTTTCTCCAACGCCGGCTTGTGTGGCAGCAGCGCATCCAGTGCCCGATACAGACGGTCTTCATTGACCTTGTCGGCCGGTACACTCAGCAGGTCCGCCAGCGCGCTGGAATCGTAAAACCGCTCCGCCAGGTGTAACTCGCTGGAGGCATCGCACAGCCGCCCGAGCACCAGCATCGTAGCCATCAGCGGCCAGGGAATCTCTTCCCGCCCCTCCGGTAGCGTCTCTTCCAGAAAGCGATCCAGCCCCAGCCGGCGCAGTAACTCCAAGCCGAGCCACGGACCGCCGAACTTACGGCTGCGTTCGACACGAACTCGCTTCACGTCCACTTCCACCCATTCCGGCTGAGTCTCCCGAAACAAGCTGCCCTGTTGCGCGGCGGTTCGCTCGGCACAGCGCTTCACTCCCGGACGGCCCTGTTCCTCCATCACGCCCAGCCAAGCCACCACCCGCTGGCGTGGTACGCGCGGCGTGCGATAGCTCTCTACCAGAGCCCAGTAAGCGTGGCGCTTGCCATCCTTTCTTCGACAGCAGCGCCGCAAGTACATAGCTCCATCGTACGGATCTGCGGGTCCGATTCAAGAGAATTGGTCGTCACTACATCGGCTTTGCGCGGTGATGCAAACAAGTCGCCGCGACGCCGTAACGAAAACAAAAGACCGCCCACTTGTTCCCGCGAGCAACGGCCCTCAAAGAGCCCTCAAAAACGTTGCGCAGCTACTCGAACTGCGGAAGCTGGGCTAACTACCGCCTCGAGCGCTGCGATCCACCCGGCTCGAATCCTCGCAATCGTTGGCAGCATGACGGTCGACCTATCGTACTGGCCAGTCCAGTGGTCTTCACGATTCGCATTGCACGTGGCGAAACGGCCCGGTCGATGGCGTTCACGTTCCCGGTCGCGACCCAGACGGCCCATGGCGGCGCTTGCCCCGTCAGGTGGATGAGAACCGGGCCACCCAGGTTCCCGAACTGGAGACGCTGCGCTCCAATAGGGCCTGGCACATGCCGCTGTGCACAAGGGTGCAGCCGGTGACGATCCTGGCCCCCGGTGCGCGCGGAATTCGCCAGCTAGTCAAGTGCTATCCCTCCGGCGGCCGACCGGTGAGCAAGGTCGGCGCGCAAGGATGGTATCGTGCAACTATGGCTAGAATTCAGCGCGCTTTGATCAGCGTGACCGACAAGACGGGCGTCCTTGAGTTGGCTGCGGCGCTCCATGAGATAGGAGCGGAAATCGTATCCACCGGGGGAACCGCGCGGCTGCTTCGCGAGGGTGGCGTCCCGGTGAAGGACGTGGCGGAATTGACGGGATTTCCCGAGATGCTCGACGGCCGCGTAAAGACGCTCGACCCGCACGTGGCGGGCGGCATCCTGGCGATGCGAGCCAACCCCGCGCATATGAGCGCCATAGCCGAACATCACATTCTGCCCATCGACATGGTGGTGGTGAACCTGTACCGGTTTGAGGACGCGGCGCGCAAGGCCGGCGTGAAGCGCGCGGAGCTGATCGAGAACATCGATATCGGCGGCCCCAGCATGATCCGCGCCGCCGCGAAGAATTATCACGATGTCGCGGTGGTGGTTTCGCCGGACGATTACCAAGCCATTGCGGCCGAGTTGCGCGCGAGTGGGGGCGAGTTGTCCCCGGCCACGCACTGGCGGCTCGCCAAGCAGGCGTTCCGCACGACGGCCGATTACGACGCCGCGATCAGCGCGCGCCTGGAACGGGAGGATTCGGCGGGCGAGTTGCCGCTGGACCTGGCGCTGCGCGCGCCCAAGGTGATGGACCTGCGCTACGGCGAAAACCCGCACCAGTCGGCGGCGTTGTATGGGCGGGCGGGGCAGGGAATTGCGGGCGCCCAGCAGTTGCAGGGCAAGGAACTCT
Source organism: Bryobacterales bacterium (assembly GCA_003157745.1). GTDB lineage: Bacteria > Acidobacteriota > Terriglobia > Bryobacterales > Bryobacteraceae > Bog-375. The sequence goes on from PMKM01000038.1 coordinate 5,908, forward strand.
CCTATAACAACCTGGTGGATCTGGATGCCGCGTGGCAGTTGGCGCTCGAATTCGCGGCGCCGGCGGTGGCCATCATCAAACACACGAACCCATGCGGATGCGCCGAGCAGCCGGCGCTGGCAGAGGCGTGGCGCAAGGCTCTGGAGTGCGATCCGGTGTCGGCTTACGGCGGTGTGGTAGGCATCAATCGGACGGTGGACGTGGAGACGGCGCGCGAGATCGCCAAGCTCTTCGTCGAAGCCGTCGCGGCGCCGGACTATTCGCCGGAAGCGCTCGAGGTGCTGACACCGCGCAAGAACCTGCGGCTGATGAAAGTCGCTCCCGGCCTGGACAGGATCGTCGTCAAATCGATCACCGGCGGTTTCCTGGCGCAAAGCGCCGACCGCGCCACGTTGGACCCCGGCGCGGCCGTGGTGAAAACGAAGCGCGCGCCGACAGAAGAGGAATGGCGCGCGCTGGAGTTCGGTTGGAGGGTGGCCAAGCACGTTAAGTCGAACGCGATTGTCTACGCCCGCGCGGGGCAGACCGCCGGTGTGGGCGCGGGCCAGATGAGCCGGGTCGATTCGGTGAAGCTCGGGGCGATGAAAGCCGTGTTGCCGCTGACTGGAACCGTGGTCGCTTCCGACGCGTTTTTCCCGTTTGCCGACGGCCTGGAAGAAGCCGCCAAGAACGGTGCGACCGCTTTCATCCAGCCCGGCGGCAGCGTGCGCGACGCGGAAGTGATCGCAGCAGCCGACCGGCTAGGCGTTGCGATGGTCTTCACTGGCGTCCGCCATTTTCGCCATTAGTGCGACGACTCGTAGATTCGATTCGATTGAAGAACCGCTCCCTTTGGTCGCGGCTCCGGGCGGGAGCGCTCGTCTTCTACGGCCGACTGGCGTTGGGTAAAGAGCCGTAGTACACGGCCGGGGACCTAGGTCTTGGCGGCCGGCCGGCGCTGGTCGGCCGCCGCTATTGCAATTCGCCGGTCGACCGGAACGCGAACCGGCCGGCCACCAGGTTGCCCTTAGCCAGGTAATCGCGAATCGCGCCGCGGTTCGCTCCGGCGCGGTTGGCCGCATCGGTGAGGCAGCGCACGGCGTCGGCCGGCGTGGCGTCCGGGTCCAGCCGGAAGATCCACGGCACGTTGGTGGTTGTCAACGCGCGGTCGGCCGAAATACCAATCACCGGCAGGAATGTCTTGACCGCGATCTGCTCCGCCAGGTGCGCGGAAGCGCGGTCTGTGGCGACCAGACCGAGCACGCCGGGGTCGTAGACCAGTTTGACCAATTCATCCGAAGCCTTGCCCCACGCCTGTTCGGAGGATACGCCGACCGCGCGGTAGCCATTGCTCGAAAGCCGCGCCGCCAGCGCCGCCGCGCCTGGCCCGAAGATGCCGATCTTGTGCTCGCCCGCCGGGGCATCGGCGAGCGCGGGTCCCGAGTAATCCACGCCGTTCTCGCCGACCTTGGCGTATGGCGGATCCATCGTGTAGCGCCGCCACGAGAGCTTGCCATCCTTCACCTTGCCCAGGTAGAGCGGCGCGACGTTCTTGGCGTTGGGATCGAACACCATTTCGCCAGTGACGCCTTTATACCGCTCGAGGCCGTACAGGGCGTTGCGAATCAGGCCGCGGTTCAAGCCCGCGCGGCAAATCGCGTCGAGGAGAATGTTCATGGTGTCGAAGCCGAGCGCGGAGAACGAATCCACCTTGGTCTGATAGCGCGCGGTGAAGCGCTTCTGGAAATCCAGCCACAGCGGGTCGTCGCGATCGGGATTGTACGGGTAAACCACTTCGAGGCCCTCGGCCGCCTTGCCCGCATTGGTGAACAGATCGTCGCCCAATACGCGCCAGGCACCGAAGACCGGTTGCTTCATGCCCATCTGCTGCATCTGTTTGAGAATCGTGCCGGCCGCCGCGGCGTCCGCCCAGAGCACGATGGCGTCCACGCGCGAATCGTTGATGACCTGCAACTCGCGGGTGAAGGTTGTGTCGCCCGGCATGAACTTCTGCTCAATGACTAGAGGATGACCGAGGCGGCGCGAGGCATCGCGGAACTTGATTACGCCGAACCGGCCATAGCGTTCGTTGACGCGGAGCAGGCCGACGCGCTTGTAACCGAGGTCGGAATAGATCCTGCGCGCCAGCGTGTAGCTTTGCACGCGGTCGTCCTGAACGCTGGTGAGCATCCAGGGAATCAGGGTCTCCGGGATGGTCGGATCGGTGGCGGCGCAATTGACGATGGGCAGTTCGGAGCGCAAGGAAACGCGCAGCGCGATGTGGGTGGAATCGCCGCTGATCGAGCCGAGCATTGCCCACACCTTGTCGTCGTATTCCATCTTGACGATCTCGTTGCTCGATGCGCCCCACGTGGCGCCGTCGTTGTGTATCTTGAGGTGGAACGGCTTGCCGCCGTAGCCGCCGCGCGCGTTGGCTTCGTCAATCGCCATCTGCGCGCCATTGAGCATGGCCGTGCCGAGCGCAATGTCCTTGTTCTGGTAGATGGGTCCCAGGAAACCGATGGCGACTTCGGATACGTCGGAGGGCTTCAGCGTCGGCACGTCGGCGGCGGCGCCGTTGTATTCGGGCGTCTTGGTGTAATTCTCGTAGTACGGCTTGGTGAACTTCGAAAACGGCTTCAGATCGTCGGGAGTGTTGGCGTAGGACTCCGCGCCGCGGCTCTTCGGCGGACCGGGAGGGTTCGCGCCGCAAGAGCAGGTGTTCGACTGCGCCCACGCCACAGAGCTCGCCAGCAAAATCGTCAATACCGCAGCCGGAAAGCAACGGCCGCCTTGACTGCCCGCCGCGCTGGCCGGTAGCCTGTACCAGATTCCTGCCGCCATCATCTGCTTACTCCTTCGGATTGGGAACAAACATCGCGATCGCTTCGATTTCGATCAGCAACTCGGGGCGGCATAGGATCGCCTGGATGCCGGTCGAGGCCGGCAGCGGATCGAGGCCCTGCTCACGGAAGAACTGCGTGCGCACGCGGTTGAAGACATCGTAGTCGCGCTCGATATCGCGCAGGTAACACGTGGTGCGAACGATGTCCTTCCAGGTGGCGCCTTCGGCGGCCAGCAGTCCCGTGATGTTGTGATACGTGCGCCGCAGTTGCGCCTCGAAATCGCCTATGTGTACGCTAACTCCGTTTTCGTCGATGCTGGCGGTGCCCGAAATCAACAGGATCGTCACGCTGCCCAGGTCGATGCGCAAGCCGCGCGAAAATGAGCTGGGTTTCTCGTAGTCGTAGGCCTCGTTGAGAACGCCATGTTCCGTAATTGCCTTGGTCTTCACGCGCGTGGTCTTGCCGATCCGGTCCAACGTGTCTAGTATCGTCATAAGTTACTTGTCTCCCGGTTTCATGCGGATTCCGTGGCTCAGGCCTTTGGCCGTGGCCACCCAGATATCGTCATTTTGAAAATCGATGCCAAAAGTGTAATTGTGGGCTGGCGCGGTGGTGACAGGCACATGAGTAACTGCGCCGGCGGCATCGCGCACCAGCATCTCGGGTGCGTGGGTATCTAACGAGGGCCTGTAAGTGGCCCATTGGACGCCATCGAAATACGCCAGCCCTTTGTCGGTCGAGAACCAGGTGCGTGTGCCATCCACGGATTTCACCTGATTAAGAAAATTGCTGGGCAAGCCGCTATCCTTATCCAGGAAATTACGCCAGTTACGGCCGTCGTAGCGACTGGCGCCGAAGTAAGTGGCGGCCCAAAGGATCTTATTGACGTAGCTGACCGATGTGGTGATTTCGTGAATCAACCCCTGGTCCTTGAATAGCACAATTTCGTTTTCGCCGTCGGGGTCGTCGTATTTCAGCCAGTGATCGGTCTTGACATCGTACTCCAGCACCCCGCTCCCCCATACCGCGTAGTATACCTTGTCCTCCGCGGCCGACACGCCGTAGGTCCAGATCTCGTACATCGGAGTATTGCGCTCGTTAAACATGCTCCACTGGCTGGTGCGTGTATCGTAGCGTGCGCCGCCGGCGGCAGTGGCCACCCAAACGAGGTCGCCCTGCACGGCAACTCCGTAAACTACGTCGTTGGTAAGCCCGCTGTTGAGCTGAGTGAAGGAATCGATGCGGCCGGCGGAGTAGCGGCTGAGCCCGCCCATGGTGGCGATCCAGAGCGTGTGCGTTTTCTTGTCCAATGTGAGAGAGAGCACGGCGCGGTGCGCCAGCCCATCGGCCGTGGTGAACACGCGCCATTTGCCATTCTCGTACATGGCCAGCCCGTTATCGGTTCCGGCCCAGATACGGCCGCCATCCACGCAAACGGTGTAAACACGATTGTCGGGCAGCCCATTGGCGGTCGTGAAATTCTCCCAGCGAAAGCGCGGCAGGTCCTGTGCGAAGAGCGCCGAGGCGGCCAGGAACACGGCGATTATAGTGGCTCTCATAGTGTTTTCAAATACTCGATGAGGTCGTTCAACTCATCCTTGACAAGATCATTGGTTTGGCCATGCCGGTCGTTCGGATTGAAGATCGTCCATATCTCTTCCAGTGTGTGTGCCGAACCATCGTGGAGATAGGGCGCGCTGTTGACTACATTAGTCAGTTCCGGTGTGTCGATCATCGGCGAGCGGTCGGTCGGCTTGCCCGTACCTACGTCGGCGAGAAGCTGGTTGGTGTAATACTTGCCGGAGTGGCAGACGAAGCACTGGTTGGTTTCCGGAATCGGCGTGCCGTCTTTGCGCACGGTGCGCAGGAAGATGGCCTTGCCGCGCTCCTGCGCGGGAGTAAGTTCGCCATCAGGCGCGCGATAGCGATTCGGCCGCAGAGGGATAGCCTTGATGTAACTCACCAAGTCCTCGAGATCGTCGCCGCGAAAGCCCTGCGAGCGGAAGAAATATCGCTCCGTGCGCGGGCCGCATTCGGTTTGGAGATCCGGATTGGCGCCATTCCACTTGAACGGCGAAGTGTCGGCGATGTCTTCGAGCGCGCGGTTATCGACGATATCGATGCCGAAGCCGTCCGGCTCGAGGTCCCAGTTGAGACCGTCGAAAGTGGAATCGATGTGGCAACTGGCGCAGCCGAAACTGTGTCCGAAAGAAACTGACGAGGAGTAAAACAATCGCTCGCCCCGGCGTTGCGGAGTGAGCGTGGCGGGCGCTCCGAGCGAAATCGTGCCGCTCACCGACATACGGGCGGTGTCGATAATCGAAATGCTATCGTCCAGCCGGTTCGCCACCCACAGCGTCGCTCCGTCCGGCGAAAGTGCGATGTTGCGCGGATTGCGCCCCACCGGAATGCGGGCGATCACATACCGCGCGGCCGCCGAAAGATCGTTCGCCATGCGCGCGGCGGAAGGTGCGCGCGCCGCCGCCACCAGCCGCGCCAGATCGAGCACGGCGACTTCGTTCGACCCGCTGGCCGACACATATGCGCGCTTCTTATCGGGCGCGATGGCGACGCCGAACGGCAGCGAGAAGTAGTCTTCAATGGCGTCGAGAGGAAGCTGTACCGCGCCGCCTATGTCGTCGCCGAATACGGCCAGCGCGTCGCCGAACGCCCAGCCATGCTCGACGTGCGCCAGCGGCACCAGGTTGTGCGGACGCAGCAGGGCCGCCAGACCGAGCCGCCCATCGCGCGAAATCGCCACATGGAAAACGCCCGCCGCATCCGGCAGCGCAATGCGATTGGTTACGATCTGCGTGCGTGCGTCGATCTCCTCGATCTCCGACCGCGTTGGCTTGCGGAACTGGCTGAGAATCGGGTAGACGTGTGTGACGAAAATGCGCGCTCCGTCCGCCGAGGCGGTTGCGTAGCTTGCGCCGGGGGCCGCAATCAAGTGGCGCGCGATCGCGCCCGCGGCCACGTCCACCACCGTCACGTCGCTGCCCAGCCGGTTGGCTACGTAGAGCGCGCCGTGCCCGTCGGAGGCAATCCCGGTCGGTTCGAACCCTGCTGGCAGGGTGCGCAGCGCCTGCATCTTCGCCGCATCGATTTCGCTGATCGTGTCCGCCCACGAATTGGTCACATAGAGGTGCGCGCCATCCGGCGAAATCGCAATCCCGCGCGGCACTTTTCCCACCGCAACGCGCCCCGCCACCGCGCGCTTGGCCGTGTCAATGGCCACCACTTCGCCGGTCCCGCTCATCACTGCGTAAAGCCGAGCGCCATCCGGCGATAAGACCAGATCGTCGGGACTGGGATAACTCTGCGCGCCCGCCACCGTTACGAAGACAAGGCAGGCTAGGATCGAGACGGCGCCAGCAACCGCTCCCTGACGGTCGCGGCGCCGATGCGCGTGCGAAGCCGCAACGCCGCCCGTCGTGATGCTTTTCCCGATCTCGATCCCCATCCCTATTTCTCCGTGATCGTCAAGACTTGTCCGGCCGGGACGTTTTCGACCACCTGGTGAATCCCGCTCGGCCACGCCACCGTGATCTTATCCGCCTTAGTGGCCGCGCCCAATCCGAAATGCAGCCGCCAGTCGTCCTGGCTGAGATAGCCGGAACCCGCCGTGCGCTCGCTGCGCTGCTTGACGCCGCCGGCTTCCACCTCGACCACCGCGCCGATGCCGTCGCGATTGCTCTTAGTGCCAACCAGTTGTACCTTCAACCAATGACCCACGGGCGTCGTCACGTTGTGCAGCAGCGTGCCCGGAGCGCCCAGGTTCACCAGGTAGGCGTCCATACGTCCGTCATTGTCGTAATCGGCGAAGCAGGCGCCGCGCCCCACGTTCTTAGTCGCCATCGCCTGTCCGGCCCCGGTGGACACGTCTTCGAACTTACCCCCGCCGAGGTTCTTGAAAACCGACGGCTCCTGCGGGATCAGGTGAATTAGTCCGCCGTGGGTGATGAAGATATCGCGCAGCCCGGCGTTATCGAAATCGTAGGCGCCTGTGCCCCAGCTTGTATATTGTGCGGCTTGTTGCGAGATGCCGGCCTGTTGAGTAATGTCTTCAAACGGCAGCTTGCCCGTGTTGCGTAGCAGGCGGTTGTATTTGGAATCGCTCACCCATAAGTCGACTTTGCCCGTGTTATCGAGATCGAAGAACACCGGGCCCATGGCCGAAGTGGATTCGCCGTTCTGTCCGAATGCCGCGCCCGCTTCGGTGGCGATCTCTTCGAACGTGCCGTCTTTCTTGTTATGGAACAGGAAGTTTTCCGTCTTATCGTTGGCGACATAAATATCCGGGTAACCGTCGCCATCGAAATCGCCTGCGGTGACTCCCATCGTGCGGCCCTTATACGCCGCGATGCCGGATTTCTCGCTGACATCGACGAAGGTGCCCTTGCAAGTGTTGTGAAAGAGCATGTTGCTGTCGGCACCGTAGTCGAGCGGTCCCGGGTAGTTATCGGCAGGGTAATAAGCCCGATAAGTCGGGTCGAACTTCACATAGCGGCCGATGAAGAGATCGGTGCAGCCATCGCGGTCGTAATCGAGCCACGCGGCGCCGATCGCCCATCCTGTCACCTTGTCGAGGCCGGCCTTGACCGTCACATCCTCGAAGGTGCCGTCGCCTTTGTTCCGGTACAGTGTCACTTTCCCGTAACTGGTCACCAGTAAGTCGGTGTAACCGTCGTTATCGAAATCGGCCGCGATGGCGGAGAAGCTGAAACCATCGCCCGCGAGGCCGGCCTTCTCGGTCACGTCGGTGAAGTGGCCGTTGCCATCGTTGCGGTAGAGGTGATTGTGCGGCGTCTCGGCCGGCGGCTTGCGCAGCGGATAGGGATGGATGCCGGGGCCGAGCGGACGGCCGCTCACCACGAACAGGTCCGGCTTGCCGTCATTATTGAAGTCGAACCACAGGCAGCCCGCGCCGGTGCTTTCGAGCAGCGATCCCAGTTTCTGGGCGCCAAACGAATGCGTGAACGTGATTCCCGACTGCGCCGTGGCGTCGTCGAATCGAATCGCTCCGGTGGGCGGGTCCGCCGCCAGCGCCAGGCCAGCCGCCAGGCAAAAAACAGAAACGAGTGTTGCCGTTCTGATGATCATTTAGTCAGTCCTGGTATAGCGGTCATGTTGACCGGCACTGTGGTGCGATTCAGAATTTCGGGTACGCGGTTCTCCGGCGACCGTTCCGGCCCGGCGTGGCAGCCCACGCAGATGCGTTGTTCGCTCGGCCGCATCCAGAACCAGTTCTTCTCCGCCCGCGTCACCGCGCCGGAGCGGCCTACCAGTTCCATGCGCAGCGGCCTGTCGGCGGGCACCTGCACGTAGAACGATCCGTCGGCTTCGACCACCGTCTGCCCCAGCAGCACGGAGGCGCCCGCGGCGTCCGCGGTGAACACGCGCACTGTCGCAACGTCGCCCGTCATCGGCGTCTTCGACTCGTGCGCGTTCAGGCACAATAGATTGCCCGTGGTCCGCGCCGGCACTCGTGCCGAGGGAAAATCGCGCGGCGGCACGCGCTCCGCGACCACCACCGGTTCGACCGCATTGCCAGCCGCGCCCGCATTCAGTTCGATGCGCTGACCGCTCGACCTGTTCCAGTCATAGATGTGAAATGGCCGGGCCGCGCCGCTGCGCAGCGGGATCAACCAGCGGTCGGTCGCAACCTCCGCGCCCGCGCCGGCCGCTTCCAGGTTGGGCTGCGCCACGGCGGTCTGTTCCGCCAGCGCCGGCGTGAACCGCGCCAGGCGCTTGCCGACGTTGAAGATCACGTCGCCGGAAGCCGCCTGCCGGGCGCCCGAGCGCTGCGGCCCGTGATCGCAGCGAATCGTCTCGACGCCGGTGCCGTCCGGGTAGATCGTGTACAGGTCGCCGTTTGTTTCAAACAGGATCCGCCCATCGTGTAGTACGTCGTCGGTCAGGTACCAGCCAGGAACGAAGGTCAGCGTCTCGGGCTCCGCGCCGCCCGCCAGCGGAACGACTTGAATCTCCGAGCCGTGCGCGAGCACTCTCGTGTAGACCACGCGCCCATCGGGCAGGTACAGCGGGCGAATGCAATCGGTATCGGCCGTGGTGAGTTGCCGCGGCGCGCCGCCCGAAACCGCGGTTTCCCAGATCTGCCAGGTCCCCGCCGCCGTTCGCTTGCCGGCGAACAGGATCTTCGACCCATCGTAGGAGACCGCCGGATCGATGGAGGCATAGAAATCGGCGGCCAGTTTTCGCTCGCCTTGCGCGGTCGCGACCATCACCGCCGCGCCCTTCGGGAAGCGCTCGTGCCCGCTCCGCCACGCGGCGCCATCGTACTGAGGTGCGGCGACATAGGCGTAATCCGGCGTGCCGGGCCGGTCCGCCGTCGCGCCAAACACAGCGAGAGCTAGACCTACCGTGCCAGCGAGATTCCTCATGTGAGTCTATATTAAGGGAATAACGCCCGTTTATCAGTAATTGGAATATACTAGGCTGCGTAACACCAGTACCGCTTGGCGCGTCTCGCGGCGTCCGTCCCGCATCCTGCCGTCTGCTATGATGAACCCAACGACGATCTTGATTCCGGCCGCGAGTTTGCGCTCCAGCCCACCCAAGAGAATCGACGATCCGCACCATCAGAGGGGAACTGGGGAACCAAATGAGCATTCTTTGGATGTTGGCGATCACTCTCGTGATCCTGCAAGCGTCTGTCTTCTGCACGACCATTTACCTGCACCGGGCGAAGACCCATCGCGGGTTGGAACTGCACCCTGTCGTTGGCCTGTTGATGCACCTCGAATTGAGCCTGTTCACCGGCATGGTGCCGCGCGAGTGGGCCGCCGTGCATCGCAAGCATCATCACTTTTCCGATGTCGCGGGCGATCCGCACAGCCCGTATATTTACGGAATGTGGACCGTGCTGTTCGGCAATTATTTCCTCTATCGCCGCGTCACCAAGGACGCCGCGGTGGTGCGTAAATACACGCCGGATTGGAAAGACGACGCCATCGACAAGCTGCCCTTCATGCACTACGCCTGGCTCGGCGGCATCGCCATCTTCATGCTGATGTTCGGCGTCTGGTGGGGCCTCGCCGCGTGGCTCACCCACGCTGCGCTTTACGTGCTGCTGAATTCCTCGGTCAACAGCGTGTGCCACTGGGTCGGCTACCGCAACTTCGATAACAAGGCCACCAACCTGCAATCGATCGCCATGCTGACCGCCGGTGAGGGCCTGCACAACAACCACCACCAGTTTCCGACCTCGGCCCGCTTCGCCTGGCGCCGCCACGAGTTCGACCCGGCCTGGCCGCTGATTCGCGCCCTCGAATCGTTGCGCCTGGCGCGCGTGAAACCGCTGCCGGCGGAGAAGATGGCGGCATAGGCGAGGCGTGCTTTGACGTGCCCGATGTTATCCTGAAGCCAGCTACTCTCGTTTCGGACACACTCGCTTGAAAATCGGTTTTGTCAGTCTGGGCTGTCCCAAGAATCTCGTCGACAGCGAAGTCATGATGGGTCAACTCATGGCGCGCGGCCACGAGCTGACGTCGCATCCCGCCGATGCCGACGTGCTGGTGGTCAACACATGCAGCTTCATCGATCCCGCCAAGCGGGAATCGATCGACACCATTCTTGAAATGGCCGCGTACAAGAAGACCGGCCGAGTGCGCAAGTTGATCGTCGCCGGCTGCCTGGTGGAACGCTATCGCGGCGACATGCGCGAGCAGATGCCCGAAGTGGACGCGCTGATCGGGACCAACGATCTCGATCGCATCGTGTCCGTGTGCGAAGGCCTGGAGGATGGCGCGCCTTCGGCCGCCCCGTATCTCTATCACGACCTCACCCCGCGCGTGCTCTCCACGCCCGGCCATTTCGCCTACATCAAGATCGCCGAGGGCTGCGACCATCCGTGCAGCTTCTGCGTGATCCCGCAATACCGCGGCGCTTTTCGCAGCCGGCGCTTCGAATCCGTGGTTGCCGAAGCCACCCGGCTGTTCGAGCACGGCGTGCGCGAGATCAACCTGATCGGGCAGGACACCACCTGCTACGGCGAGGACCTGGGCCTGCGCGACGGCCTCGCCGCGCTGCTCGAACGGCTGGCCCAAATCGACGCCGGTCACGAAACGTGGGTCCGCTTTCTGTACGCCTATCCGAACAAGGTGACCCAGCGCCTGCTCGATGCGATCGCCGCCCATCGCTGTCTGGTAAAGTACATCGATATGCCGCTGCAACACGCGAGCGCGCGAGTCCTGCGCCGCATGAAGAGGGGCGGCTCGGGCGACATTTTTCTTCGCCTCATCGAACGCATACGCCGCACCATTCCGGGCGTTGCCATCCGGACCAGTTTCATCGTCGGCTTTCCCGGCGAGACGCAAGAAGATTTTGACGACCTTTGCCAATTCGTCGAGGCCGCGCGCTTCGACAACATGGGCGTTTTCCTCTTTTCCGACGAAGACTCGGCCGGCAGTTTTGCGCTCGATGGCAAGGTGGATGCGCGCACCAAGCGCAATCGCCAGCGGCACCTGATGGCCTTGCAGCGCAAGATCGCGCGCGCTCGCGGACGCGCCCTGGTTGGCGCCGAACTCCCCGTCTTGGTCGAGGGCCTGTCGGAGGAAACCGATCTGCTCTGGCAGGCGCGCCTTTCGACGCAAGCGCCGGAGATCGATGGCGTGGCCTTGATCAACGATGTCGAAGGCGCCGACCCGCGCCCCGGTGAAATCCGCCGCCTGCGCATCACCGGATCGCACGACTACGACGTGGTCGGAACGCTGCTTGCGCCCACCGAGCCCGCGCCCGTGCTGGCGCCGCCGGGCCTGGTGCACATCGCGCCGCTGGCCGCGCAATTATGAAATGCCCCATCTGCAAGAAGAAAGAGGTCGCGCTGGGCGACGCCGAATTCCCCTTCTGCGGCGAGCGCTGCCGCACGATCGACCTTGGCAACTGGGCCTCCGGCAAGTATGTGATCTCGAGCCCACTTCCGCCAGAGGGTTTGGACGTGGACGAATCGGATGAGGATGACTAGCCCACCGCGCAGCCGCCTGGCTTTCGCGATCGCTACCTGGTTCGGCTGTGGGCGCTCGCCCTGGGCGCCGGGTACCGCCGGGTCGGCTGCCGCGGTCGCCATCGCGCTCGTGCTGCATCGTTACGCCGGCTTCGCGCCCTGGCATTTTCTGCTGCTCGCCGCGGCGCTCGCCGGCCCGGCGGTGTGGGCCGCCGGCGCCGCGGCCAAAGCCGCAGGCATCGAAGATCCCGGTTTCGTGGTGGTCGATGAGGTGCTCGGCCAGTGGATCGCGCTCGCGGCCGCCCAACCCTGGAACTGGAAAAGTTGTCTCGCCGCTTTCGCTCTCTTCCGTCTCTTCGATATTTGGAAGCCGCCGCCGGTGCGCCAATTGGAATCGCTGCCGGGCGGGTTCGGCATCAACGCCGACGACGCGATGGCCGGCGTCTATGCCGCACTTGTGCTATTGGTGGCACGGTGTTTCAATCTATATTAAACATGTCGCTCCGGAAATCGCCCGCTGCCCGGCCGCAAATCTCGCAAGTGATCCCGCATGCCGCCATTGCCGGCGGTGAGTTGCAAATTCGCGGCACGGGTTTCGCCAAGCCCGACCCGCCGCGCGTCATGATCGGCGACGTCGGCGCACCGATCGTCATCGGTTCGGATTCCTTCGTGATCGCCCGCGTCCCGGATGGCGCCACGGCGGGCGAGCTGATTGTCGAGAGCGGCAAAGTGTCGAGCGAACCCTGGGCCTGCGACATCGGCGTCCCCATCGCCGATAACCTGCACCCGGTCGGCAATCCCGCGATAGACGCCGTCGGCAACATCTTCACCACCTTCTCCGGCTCGCGCGGCCAGAAGGTCCCGGTGGCCGTCTTCAAGATCGATCTCAACTTCGCCATGAAGCCGTTCCTGAACGACCTCATGAATGCCACCGGCCTGGCTCTCGATGCCGACGGGCTGCTCTACATTTCCAGCCGCTATGACGGTTTCATTTACCAGGTCACGCCCAGCGGCAACATGACGGTGTATGTCGAGGGCATGGGCGTCGCCACCGGGATCGCCTTCGACCGCCATCGCAACCTCTACGTCGGCGACCGCAGCGGCACCGTTTTCAAGATCAATCCGGAACGGCAGGTCTTCGTCTTCGCCACCATCGAGCCCTCGATCGCCGCCTACCATCTGGCCTTCGGTCCCGACGGCTACCTGTACGTGGCCGGCCCGACGACGTCCAGCTTCGACTGCGTGTATCGCGTTTCCGATCACGGCGAGGTGGAAATTTTCTATCGCGGTCTGGGCCGGCCGCAGGGGTTGGCGTTCGATGAAACCGGCAACCTGTACGTGGCGGCTTCGATTGCCGGGCGCAAGGGCGTTGTGCGCATCTCGCCCGAGCGCGAAGCGGAACTTTTCCTCTCCGGGCCCGGCATCGTCGGTCTGGCGTTCACGCCGTCGCGCGCGCTGGTCGTCGCCACCACCAACGCCCTCTATCGCGTCGATGTCGGCGTCAAGGGCATGCCTCTTTTCTAATGAACGCCGAGATCATCGCCGTCGGCTCCGAACTGCTCACCGCCGAGCGCATCGATACCAATTCGCTCTACCTCACGGCCCAGCTCAACGACCTCGGCGTGGAGGTCACTGCCAAAGCGGTGATCGGCGACGATCGCGAACGCCTGGCCGGTGCCGTGCGCGCCGCGCTCGGCCGCTCGCCCATCGTGATTCTCTCGGGCGGCCTCGGGCCCACCGAGGACGACGTCACGCGCGAAGCCGTCGCCCTCGCGCTCGATCGCAAGCTCGAGTTCCATCCCGAAATCGTCGCGCAAATCGAGGAGCGCTTCGCCCGCATGAAGCGCCGCATGTCCGAGATCAATCGGCGCCAGGCCTTCGTCATCGAGGGCGCTCAAGTGCTCCCCAACGACCGCGGCACCGCCCCTGGCCAATGGGTGGAGGAATCGGGCGGCGTGGCGATTCTGCTCCCCGGTCCGCCGCACGAACTGAAGGCCATGTTCGAGCGCCAGTGCCTGCAGCGTCTGCGCCGCATCGTGCCGGCCGTGGTCATCCGCACCCTCCTGCTGCGCGTCACCGGCATGCCGGAGTCCGATCTCGATCAACTCATCTCGCCCGTGTACAAGAAGTACGTCAATCCCGTCACCACCATCCTGGCCGGCAACGGCGATTTGCAGGTGCACCTGCGCGCCCGGTGCGCGACGGTGGGTGAGGCGGAAACGCTGCTGGCCGAAGTCGGCGCGCCCATCGAAGCATTGCTCGGCGACAAGATTTATTCCCGCGATGGCGACGCGCTCGAAGTCGTGGTGGGCGAGTTGCTCCACAAGGCGCACGCGACCGTGGCCGTCGCCGAGAGCCTGACCGGCGGCATGATCGGCGAGCGGCTCAGTTCGGTGCCCGGCAGTTCCCGCTATTTTCTGGGTGGCTTCATCACGTATTCGGATGCGATGAAGATCGAGCTTCTCGGCGTGGATCCGGAACTGCTCGCCCACTTCGGCGCGGTCAGCCGTGAGACCGCCGAAGCCATGGCCGCCGGCGCACGCCGCCGCGCCAACTCGACCTACGCGCTGGCCGTGACCGGCGTGGCCGGCCCCGAGACCCCTGGCGACCGGGCACCCGTCGGCACCGTCTACGTGGGGCTGGCCGATGCCGAGAAGGCCGTTTCCTTTCATCGCCAGTTCCTCGGCGACCGCCCACGGATTCGTGCCTTCACCGCCCAGATGGCGATCGATTTGTTACGCCGCAAGCTGCTCGGGCGCCCGTAAGTCTGGGCAAAGGGCCAGCGGGCGCGTACCACCCACCCGGCCACAGTAGTACCTCCATCACCATGAAAGTAGGCCCCCGGCGCTGGACGACACCATGTGACCTGCAGGAGTTTCCTCAGATTTT